>DATJEQ010000502.1:0-5080 GCA_035496495.1 Polyangiaceae bacterium | reverse complement strand
AAACCTACGGGCTGAAAGACAACGCAGTGGAAGATCTGCGCAAGTGGTTGTGAAAGCGTGACCCCCTCAACCCGGGCTCGCTTCTAGCGGGATAAGGGGGTAGCGTCTTTGCAATAGATCCGAAGTAAATTCCCGATGAGTCAGGATGAGAGTCAATTTCGCCTGTTGATCGAGCGCCGGTTTGCGCCGTTCTTTGTGGCGCAATTGTGTGGGGCTTTCAACGACAACGTTTTCAAGAACTCGCTGGTGATTTTGGTCACCTATCAGGCAGCGAGCTTTTCGTCGCTCAACCCCAATCTGCTGACTAATCTGGCGGCAGGGATCTTCATCTTGCCGTTCTTGCTGTTTTCGGCGAGTGCGGGGCAGTTGGCCGATAAGATCGAGAAAGCTTTCTTGATCCGTATGATCAAGGCGATCGAAGTCGGCATCATGCTGGTGGGCAGTATGGGCTTGTTCTTGCATCAGATCGGCCTGTTACTCGCAGCGTTGTTCTTGCTCGGCTTGCACTCGACCTTCTTCGGGCCGGTGAAGTACGCCATCTTGCCGCAAGCCCTCAGTCCCCGTGAGCTGGTGGGTGGCAACGGGTTGGTCGAGATGGGCACGTTCCTGGCGATTTTGGGCGGAACGCTGCTCGCCGGGATCTTGGTGGCGCTGGACAATGGCATCGCGTGGGTCAGTGGAGTCATGGTGGGGATCGCGCTCTTGGGGCTTGCTGCGAGTTGGCTGATCCCGCGAGCGCCTGCGCCCGATCCCACACTGCAATTCAATTGGAACCCGCTCAGCGAAACCTGGAAGAACTTGGGGCTGGCGCGTCAGAATCGTACGGTCTTCCTGTCGCTGCTGGGCATCTCCTGGTTTTGGTTCTACGGCGCCTTGTTCCTGTCCCAATTTCCCAATTACAGCAAAGCGGTGTTGGGCGGTGACGAGCATGTCGTCACTTTGCTGCTCGCGCTGTTCTCACTGGGGGTCGCGGGCGGGTCGCTGCTGTGCGAACGGCTGTCAGGCCACAAGGTAGAAATTGGTCTAGTGCCCTTCGGGTCAATCGGCCTGACGGCGTTCGCGGTGGACTTGTTCTTCGCGACGCCAGCGACGCCGGCGCAGGTGGTGACGCCACTGATGTTCTTGCACAGCCCTGGCGGTTGGCGCGTTGCGCTGGATTTGTTCATGGTGGGTTTGTTCGGTGGGTTCTACATCGTGCCCCTGTATGCGCTCATTCAGACGCGTTCCGATGCGAGCTTTCGCTCCCGGGTGCTGGCAGCCAACAACATCCTGAACGCGCTGTTCATGATCGCGGCCTCACTCATTGCTGTGTTGGCCTTGGGCGCAGGGGCATCAATCGTGCAGCTGTTGCTGTTGACTGGCCTACTGAACCTGGGCGTTGCGATCTACATCTACACCCTAGTGCCGGAGTTCTTGCTGCGGTTCGTGGATTGGCTGCTGATCCACAGCATCTTTCGTTTGAAGACCAAAGGTTCCGAGCATTTTCCCGAACAGGGTGCAGCGCTACTGGTGTGCAATCACCAGAGTTTCGCGGATGCATTGGTGGTGGCGGCCGCATGTCGCCGTCCGATTCGCTTCGTGATGTATTACGCGATCTTCGACATCCCGGTGCTCAACTTCATCTTTCGCTCGATGAAGGCGATCCCAATCGCCGGCTACAAAGAAGATCCCGCAATCCTGCAGCAAGCCCTCGACGAGGTTGCCGGAGCGCTCGCTCAAGGAGAGCTGGTGTGCATTTTCCCCGAGGGAGGATTGACTCGAGACGGCGAGGTGGCCGAATTCAAGAGCGGCTTCTCGAAGATCCTTGAGCGCACGCCTGTGCCCGTGATCCCCTTGGCGCTCTCAGGCCTCTGGAAAAGCATCTTCTCCCGCCACCGCGAACGATTGCGTTACGCCATCCACTGGTTCCCCACCATCCGCCTAGCCATTGGCCCCGCCCTGCCCCCCAGCGATCTCACTCCCGAATCCCTGCGTCAGACGGTCATCGGGCTGCGTGCCCAGCGCTTCTAGCGCTCCAGAAACTCCCGCCCCGCTTGGTCACCCCAATACGATGTACATTATTTGTATACTGTAAATGTATACGCCGTCCGATTGGGTTGCCGCGCGGTCACTGAATATCAATTATTCCCGAGGGTTAACCGTGGGATGAGGACTTGGCTTCGTCTTTGCTCTGGGCGTCGCGGGCATCGTGCCCCGCCACGAAGGAGACAAGATGAACAGCATGAAGCGTTTGACCCTGAGCATTCGAGCGCGCCTCGATCAGGTTCTGTCAGAAGTCGAGAATCACGAGGCCCTGGCGCAGAGCGCGCTCAAGGAGCTGCACGAGAGCATTGCCGGAGCGCGCGTTGGGCTCAATCGCGTAGAGCGCGATGAGTCGCGCCTGAACAAGCAAAAAGAGGAATCCGCGGCAAGCGCGTTGCGTTGGCGTGAGCGCGCTAAAACGGAAACCGATCAGGGGCGCGCGTTGGAATGCTTGCGGCGCGCCCGACGTGCAGACGAGCTGGTCAGCTCTATCGCGCAGCGTCTCCTCGATCAGAGGAGCATCCGCGAACGGCTGACTGGCGAGGTGCGACAACTGGAGGTGCGCTACTCCGAACTTCAATCGCGTTACCATTTGATGCGCACGCGGGAAGCGCGAGCTCGCGCCTTTGAGACGCTACAGAACGACGTCGCTGGCGTCGGCGGCGAAGTGGAGCGCGTGTTCGAGCGCTGGGAAGGCCGCGTCACTCGCAGTGAATACGAGGGAGGCGTGATCATCGATCAGGAAGAGGACCTGGAAGCGCGCTACTTAGAAAGCGAAGAACGGCAGGAATTGATGGTCGAACTGCAGAACTTGCGAGGTGAGTCATGACACAAAATATTCATCAGGAGAGTCACGAACGAGTTGACGAACTCACCCGCACGCTACGGGCGGCCGGCACGCTGGTGCTGATGGGCGCAGCGTCTACGTTTCTGCTCGGCAAATGGGCGGGTATTCACGATGTGCCCAAATATGCGATCCTGCTATTGCACACCGTGATGCTAGTCATTGCGGGCATTGTGACGTCGGCGAAGGCGCACGACAGCCGGACCGCTCGGACATTCATGTTGCTCTCGCTGGGCGCCATTCCGGTGAACTTCGCGATCACCGGTGGCTTCTTGTACTCACAGCTGAGCATCGACGGCGCTAGCAAGCGATTGCCATTCGAGGTCACCTGGCTCGCCCCCAGTTTGCCCATCGCGCTCGCCCTCGCGTTGGGCTCGGCCGCCATTCTGTTCGGCGTAGGGCTGATCGCGGCGCGCAGCTTACTACGGCAGCAGACATTTCCCGTGATCCACGCGCTGCTCGCCACCAGTGCCGTGCTGTGGCTGCCGGTGCGCGAGCCGAGTCTCATTGGAGTTGCACTACTGGGGTTTGCCTGCATGGCCCTGTACCGGGAAGCAACCCGTTGGAAAGACGCCAGCTGCATGCGCACACCAGAGGGTCGCATCGTGCGTGCCATCATCATCAGCCCAATCCTGATTGGGCTAGGCCGAACACTGATCTTCTACGGTAGCAGCGGGGTGTTCCTGGGGGCCGCGTTGATGGTGATCGGCCTTTCCTGCTTTCTATTGGGCAATGTGCAAGAGCGGGAAGAAGGACTGGTTCTGCCAGTTTTCTCGGCGCTCACGGCGACAGTAGGCGCTGCCTGCGTGATCGCAGATCTGGCTCACACTCTGGAGCTGGGGCAGGTGACGCCGATCTGGTTCGTGCCGGCACTGGCGGTGATGATCGGGTTCTCTTCTGCCAAGATTGCAGCTCGCGCTGCGTTGCATCAGATCGCCGCTTGGTTGGCGGTCTGGTTGGTCCTGATCACTGTTCCGTTCCAGTTCACACCCGGAAACCTGTTCGTGGCGCTGGGTTTGGGCGTGTTGGTGCTCAGCTACGGCACGTGGGAACGTCTGCGACTTTTGGCGGTGAATGGAACTGCGTTGGCCGTGATCGGTTTGGTGGGCATTGTATCCAAGTCGATCCACTTCGGCAGCGTTGCGACCTGGATCGTGCTGTCCGGATTTGGCTTCACCTTCATCCTGAGTGCGGTACTGGTCGAGCGCTACCGCACCCAGCTGGTGCGATATGCGACGCGCTTCCGCGATCACTGGCAGGAGCAGCCCTCGGCGCGCATCGCGAGAAAATCCGAGGGCGATACCCAGGCCGCCTAACGAGCGCTACTTGAACCGCCTGAGCAGGGCTGGGTTGATGCGCGACTTCACCGTGCGTCGATCCAGCCCGAGCTTTCGACCGGTTTCGCTGTAGCTTTCGGTCTTTTGAAACACCCAGGTGGTGTACGTGTCGAGCAGCTCGCTGGCGCTGATTTCTCCTGCCAAGAAGGCGCGACTGAGCTTACTGGCCATCGACCCCGGCTCCAACGCTCCGCCTGCGCGATGGGGGGCGTATTCGCCCTGTATCAATAGATTGCGCACGCATTGTTCCAGTTCCCGGATGTTGCCGGGCCAGCCGTAATCCATGCCGAGCTTCTTGCGCACAAAGGTTGCGACTTGCTCGGTGACGGCGGCCACCTCATCCGCGTTGACCAACCGCGCGGCGACGTGACCGATCAACATCTCGAGATCGGCCGGACGATCCTTCAGCTGCGCTGCGAGCTGCGGTGTGTAAACGATGTCTGCACACAAACGATAGTAGAAATCCTGTCGAAAGGTCCCCGCCTCAATGGCCTCGTCCAAGTTGCGATTGGTGGCGGAGACAACCTTGCCTGAGAACGGTCGCGACTTGCTTTCCCCCACCCGCTGCAGCTCGCGCGTCTGCAAGGTGCGTAGCAGCTTGATCTGGATCGTGCCGTCAAGCTCACCAATCTCATCCAGAAAAATGGTGCCGTGCTCGGGGCAACCTTCCAACCATCCGACGCGATCGCTGCTGGCGCCCGTGAATGCACCCTTGGCATGGCCGAATAGCTCTGATTCCAAGAGCTCCGGCGCCAGGGCCGCGATGTTCAACGCTTGAAAGCTATCGGCGACCTCCTCCAGAAAGCACTCCGATTTCTCGTGGAACGGCAAATAGCGGGACATTCCGATGGCACGCGCCGCGAGTTCTTTGCCGGTG
>DATJEQ010000501.1:0-9660 GCA_035496495.1 Polyangiaceae bacterium | reverse complement strand
GGCGGCCCGCTGCAACACCCGTTGAAAACCGCGTGAAGGCGAGGGCAGGGCCGTTTGCCCCTCGGGCGCTTGGGGCATGTCGCGCTCCAGGTATTGGTCGAGTTTCTTCCTCAGTTGATCGGGGTTGCCGCCGCTGCCTTTGAGCACGCGCTGGGTATCTTCGTCGTGCAGCAAGCCGAACAGGAGATGCTCGACCGTCATTAACTCGTGACGACGGCGCTGCGCTTCGCGAGCTGCGAGCGAACAAGCAATTTCAACGTCGGCACTGACCTTCATTTTGGCCCTTCCTTTGGATTGCGACTCATCACTCAAAGCCTTCTGGCTCAGCGGTGCACAACAGGGGGTGCCCTTTCTCGCGGGCGTAATCCATGACTTGGCTCACTTTCGTTTCCGCCACGTCGCGTGAGAACACACCCACGATGCTGGAGCCCTTGTGGTGCACCTGCAACATCAAGTGCGTGGCCTCCCCCTCGTCTTTGTGGAAGAATTTCATCAGCGCGAACACCACGAATTCCATCGGGGTGTAATCGTCGTTGTGAAAGACCACCTGATAGCGGCGGGGCACCTTGGTGGCGGGGCGCTCCTTGACCTCAACGTCGCCTTCTTCTGCAGGGCTTCGACCAGGTCGCGTGCTCGCCATGATAGGCCTTATTTGGGGTCGCCTGCAGCGTTTGTCGACCCCAATTCATGCTGCAGGGGGTACGGGGCGTATTTGTGGGGCAATTGGTGAATTGCCCCTGCGACCAGCGGATTATGTCGCTTTCTTGGCGACGCGGGGTGTGGCGGCACGGGCGTCTTCTTGCTGGCGCTGTGCCAGCCAGCGCTCATTCTTGCGCGCTTTGCGAATGCGATCACGACGACGGGCACGGCTATCTTGCGGGGATGACATGGTTGGGTTTTCCTATCTATGCGGGGTTCTGTTGCGGCGTGGGCGGGTAGGGGCGATGCGTGAATCGCCCCTACACCTTCCAGGTTTCCCCGGAAAGCAGCAGTTTTGCTAACTCGCCGCGACCCTTCTTTACAGTGGTCGCTTGCTTCTGTTCGCTCACTGCAATTTCGTAAGCAACGCGCGGCGCCGCGTAGAGCACGCCCAGTGCCACGGGGAACTGCGGGTACGGCATGCGCGCCAGCAGATTGGCCAGCGCCGAGTTCGTCTCGTCGTGCACCAGGATGTCGCCTTCGCTCACGCCGTTCTCGCCCAGGGTCACGCTTTCCAGCGCAAACGTCTTGGGGTTGAGGCGAAGGCCGCGATTTTGCTGCGCACCGAATAAGAGCGGCTTGCCATGCTCGACGAGCAGCGTCTGATCGGCTTTGACGTCTTTCGCGGTGAAGCTATCGAACGCACCATCGTTGAACACGTTGCAGTTCTGGTACACTTCGGTGAACGTGGTGCCGGTGTGAGCTGCCGCCCTACGCAACACAGCAGACAAGTGCTTGGCTTCCACGTCGACCGAGCGCGCAACGAAACTGGCGTTGCAACCGAGCGCGAATGCCGCCGGATCAATCGGGTAATCCGTCGAACCATAGGGCGTGCTCTTGGTCACTTTGCCGAATTCGCTGGTGGGCGAATACTGCCCCTTGGTCAAGCCGTAGATGCGGTTGTTGAACAGCAGGATTTTCACGCCGACGTTGCGGCGCAAGCAGTGCATCAGCTGGTTGCCACCGATGCTCAGGCCATCGCCGTCGCCGGTAGCAAGCCACACGGACAGCTCCGGGTTCGCCACCTTGATGCCCGTTGCAATGGCAGGGGCTCGGCCGTGAATCGTGTGAAACCCATAGGTGTTCATGTAGTACGGGAAGCGCGAGCTGCAGCCGATGCCGCTCACCCACACCATGTTCTCGGGTTTAACCCCGAGTTCCGGCATCAGGCGTTGCACGGTGGCCAAGATGGCGTAATCGCCGCACCCCGGGCACCAGCGGATCTCCTGATCGCTCTCGAAATCTTTCTTTGTCAGCGCAATGGTAGGAATGACGTTGCTCATGGGAATCAGCTTTCGAGCATCTTGCGGATGCGGGTTTCCAGCTCGTCGATGTGGAACGGAAGCCCTTCCACCTTGGGGAACGATTCGGCCGGGACGAGGAACCGGCTGCGGATGATCTGTACTAATTGACCCAGATTCAGTTCGGGAATGAGCACGCGATCGAAGCGCTTGAGCAGCTCACCCAAGTTCTTTGGCATTGGGTTCAGATGGCGCAAGTGCGCATGCGATACGCTGAGTCCGCGAGCGCGACAGCGCGTGACAGCCTCGCGGATTGCGCCGTAGGTTGAGCCCCAACCGAGCACCAATAACTTGCCGCTGTCGTCACCCACCTCGATCTTTTGATCGGGGATGAAATTCGCGATGTTGGCAATTTTCGCAGCGCGTGTTTCGCACATTTTCTGGTGGTTGGCCGGATCGTAGGAGATATGGCCCGTTTCGTAGCTCTTTTCCAAACCACCGATGCGATGGGTGAGCCCGGGTGTGCCGGGAATTGCCCAATTGCGCACCAGCGTTTTCTCGTCGCGCTTGAAAGGGTGAAAGCCCTGCGGATCTGTGCGGAACTGCACATTGATCTTCGGCAATTTGTCGACTTCAGGAATGCGCCACGGCTCGGCGCCGTTGGCCAGGTACCCGTCGGTCAGGAGGATCACCGGCGTCATGTGTTCGAGCGCGATGCGCACCGCTTCAATCGCCATGTAGAAGCATTCGCCGGGTGTGGAGGCCGCGATCACCGCCAGGGGGGCTTCACTGTTGCGTCCGTAGATCGCTTGCAACAAATCCGCCTGTTCGGTCTTGGTGGGCAGCCCAGTGCTGGGGCCCGCGCGTTGAATGTCCACGATCACCAGGGGCAACTCGACCGCGATGGCCAAGCCGATGGCTTCCATCTTCAGCGCCATGCCAGGGCCGCTCGAGGTGGTGATGCCAATCTTCCCAGCGTAGGAGGCGCCGATCGCAACGCACACGGCGGCGATCTCATCCTCCGCTTGCACGGTGGTGATCCCGAAGTTCTTGTGACGGCTCAACTCATGCAGCACGTCGCTCGCCGGCGTGATCGGGTACGAACCCAGTACGACTTCGAGCCCAGAGAGCTGCGAGCCCGCGACCAAGCCCCAGGCCGTCGCCACATTGCCGCTCATGTTGCAATAGGTCCCCGGCTCAACCCGCGCTGCCGGCACGTCGTAGTGATCGTGCGAGATTTCCAGCGTTTCGCCGTAGGCGTGACCGGCATTGAGCGCCGCCACGTTGGCCTGCACGATGTCCGGGCGCTTCTTGTACTTTTGCTCGAGCCACTCTTGGGTGGGCGCGCGTGGGCGATTGTAGATCCAGTACATCAACCCGAGCGTCCAGAAATTCTTGCAGCGGCCCGCTTCCTTGGTGGAAAGGCCCTGATCGGCAACTGCATTCTGCGTCTGCTTGGAGATGTCGATCGACAACAGATGATAAGCAGAGAGCGATCCATCTTCGAGTGGGTTAGTGGCGTAGCCCGCCTTCTTCAGATTCTGGGCATTGAAGGCACCGCTGTTGATGATCAGAAGCCCACCGGGGCGCAGCTCGCGCAGGTTCGTCTTAAGCGCCGCGGGGTTCATTGCCACCAGTACGTCCGGGCGATCCCCCGGCGTGAACACATCCGAAGACGAGAAATTAATCTGAAAGCCGCTGACACCGTACAGCGTGCCGGCCGGCGCGCGGATTTCAGCGGGGAAATCCGGGAACGTTGCCAGATCGTTGCCCACCAGCGCAGTGGTGGAAGTGAACTGAGAACCGGTGACCTGCATGCCGTCGCCGGAGTCGCCAGCGAAGCGCACGACAGCGCCCGCAATGGTGCGGGCGGCACGATGAGGAGAAGCGGCGTGTTCAGAGCCAGGTGCGGAGGACATGAGCGTGGTTGAGACCTTTACTGCGAAGCGCGGCACGTGAGTGGACCCCAGCTGAGATCACGGTGGGTCCACAGCCATATGAGCCGGTTATTCCGGCCATAACGGGTCGTGCTTATTGAGAATTTTGCCTGGGCTCACTTGCTCCGATGGGCCAGCTTTGTCAAGCTTTGGCCAACGTCGGCGGGGGCCCTAAGCCCCAAACTAGCCCCCCAACTGACTTCCCAAAACTAACTAGCGGAGTCGGCCGCCGCAGCCGCCGCCAGGCTGTGCTTTTCGAGCAGTTCGCCGAGCCTTGGCGCTGAGGCTTCCACATGGGCTTTGGCGGTGGGGCGGAGTTTCATATAGGTCTTTTTGATCACCGGGTGCTCGGCGCGTTCTGCCCGCTTGTCAGTGATGGAAAGCAGGCTTTCCGCCACCCGGGATCGGTTCTGCACCAGATGAGACTGGGGCGATTTTTTGGCCGCGATCGCTTCTGCGTAGAGCGGATCGAGGGCATCCAAAAAATCGTCGAGCAAGCGATTGACCGTTTCTTGGATAAATCCGGGGCTGATCCCCTTGACCACGGCGTAGGCGCCCTTGATAGCCAGGCCAGAAAGGCCACTCTTATCCGCTACTTCCGCATCGAGCACACGGACAGCGTCGCTGACCACCAGCTTGCGACGCGGCTCTGTGCCCAACAATTCCCTCAGTGAAGGCATGAGCCTGGGCTACCGCGATTCGTTTGCGGCGCCAAGTGCGCTCAAAAGAGTAAGACGGGAGCAATATAGGCCTATGGGCCGACTGGAGTCGTCGCTGCCCCGCACGGCAGACCGTGCAATGATGTCTGCCGGGGTCGTCGTGAGTCAGAGCCAACTCAAAGAAGAGCGCGGGCCCGCAGAGGCGCGAGTCACCTCGCAGGAGGGCGGACAGCAGGGACGCATCTTGGTCGTCGACGATCAAAAGAACATGCGCACCACGTTGGCCATGATGCTCAAAGGTAGTGGCTATCAAGTGGACACTGCCGACAGCGGTTCGCTCGGCTGCGAGATGGGCGCGGCAGGTGCCTACGACGTGGTGCTGACCGATCTGAGAATGGGCGAGTCCGACGGCATGGATGTGTTGCGAGCGGTGAAGCACGCACAGGCGATGACCGAAGTGATTGTGATGACCGCCTACGGCACGATTGAAAGCGCAGTTGAAGCCATGCGATTGGGCGCCTTCGATTACATTCAAAAGCCGTTCAGCGAAGAAGAGCTGATGGTGAAGCTGTCGCGCGCGATTGAGACGCGCAAGTTGCATGGGCAAGTGCAACTGCTCGCACAGGAATTCAAAGAGAAGTACCATTTCGGCAGCATTGTGGGGCGGTCGCAAGCGATCCGCGACATTATGGGTCGCATTGTGCGCGCGGCGCCCACGGACGCTACCGTGCTGATCACGGGCGAAAGCGGGACTGGCAAGGAATTGATCGCGCGGGCTGTGCATGCAAACAGCGCGCGAGCCGATCGTCCCTTTGTGGTGGTCAATTGCGCTGCCATTACCGAGACATTGCTGGAAAGTGAGCTCTTCGGGCACGCGCGCGGGGCCTTCACCGGTGCGGTGACGGCGCGCAAGGGCTTGTTCGAAGAAGCCGACGGCGGCACCTTCTTCTTCGACGAAATCGCAGAAACTACGCCGTCCTTTCAAGCCAAATTGCTGCGCGTGATCCAAGACGGCGAGGTGCGTCGCGTGGGCGAAAATCGCTCGGCCAACGTGAAGGTGCGCGTGATCGCAGCCACCAATGTCGAGCTGACGGAAGCGGTGAAAGAAAAACGGTTCCGCGAAGATTTGTACTATCGCCTGAACGTGGTCCGCTTTGTGTTGCCCCCACTGCGCGAGCGCCGGGAAGACATTCCACTGCTCGTGGAATTCTTCCTGGATAAACACAATAAGAAATTGGGGCGCAAAGTTCAGCTTGCCGATGGCGTGATGGACGCGCTCATGGCTTATCCGTTCCGTGGAAATGTGCGTGAGGTAGAAAACCTAGTGGAGCAAGCCGTCGCTTTGTCGGCGGGCGGTATCATCACCCTGGACGACATTCTGCCGGATGCGCCCAAGAGCGCACGCGCCGGCAGCGGCCACACGCTGGCGGATATTGTTGATGAGGCCGAGCGCAACGCGGTGGAAGCGGCGCTGCGCGCTCACGACGGGAGTCGCGAACGCGCCGCCGAAGCACTTTCCATCAGCGCCACAACGCTGTGGCGCAAGATGACGCGACTAGGAATTGCCACCGAGGCACGCTAGAGGGGCCGCTGAGTTCGCGGCAGCCTGCGCGCCGCATCGCCTATGCGTACGGATTTGTTCGACTACAGCCTTCCCGTTGAACACATCGCTCAGCGCCCCGCCGCTGAGCGAGACGGTGCCCGCTTGCTGGTCTTGGATCGCGGCACGCTGGGGCATCGATGGATCAAGGATTGGGCGGAAATGGTGCCGGAAGGTGCCTTGGTGGTGCTCAACGATTCACGCGTGATCAAAGCGCGCCTGCACTGCCAGCGAGTGGGCGGCGGAGGGAAAGTCGAGCTACTGCTGTTGGAGCGCGAGACGACGGAGGGTGAGGGGCAGGGTGAAACCTGGCTCGCGCTGGGCAAAGCGAATCGCCCGTTGCGAGAGGGCACAGTGTTGGGGGTAGGGGCGGGGCAAGCGACAGTGATCGGTCGCGGTGAGGCGGGTGTTCTCAGAATGCGCATCGAGCATCCGGGTGGAGTGCAAACGCTGCTTCACACCTTCGGCAAGGTGCCGCTGCCGCCCTACGTCGAGCGCCCTGCAGAATCGTTCGACGAGGATCGCTATCAGACTGTTTTCGCGGCTCACGATGGTTCTGTCGCGGCACCCACAGCCGGCTTGCACCTCACGGCACCGATGATGGAGCGGCTGCGTGAACGCGGTGTCACAATCGGCGCGGTCACGCTGCATGTTGGGGTGGGGACCTTCCGCCCTGTGGCGGTGGACGACTTGGACGAACACCCGATGCATACGGAATTGTTTTCAGTGTCCGCCGAGTTGGCTCAGCAAGTGAATGCCGCCAAGCGTGCCGGATCTCCCGTTGTTGCAGTGGGGACGACGGTGGTGCGTGCGTTGGAAAGCGCCGCCGCAGAAGGTGAATTACAAGCCGGCAGTCGACGAACGCGACTTTTGATCCAACCCGGGTACTGTTTCAAGGTTGTGAACGCGCTGCTCACTAATTTTCACGCCCCGCGCAGCACATTGCTCGCGCTGGTGAGCGCCTTTGCGGGCACCGCCGCGGTGCGCGCCGCCTATCAAGCGGCATTGTCGTCAGGGTATCGCTTTCTGTCGTATGGTGACGCCATGTGGCTGCCCGCGCCCAGTTCGGAAGAACGGTCAGAGGCGCTGTCGTGAGTTTCAGCATTCTTGCGACCAGCGGCAACGCGCGTCGCGGTACGCTGCTCACTGGTCACGGCGCCGTGCAGACGCCCGCGTTCATGCCAGTGGGCACGCAGGGCACCGTCAAAGCGCTCAGTGTGCAAGAGGTGGAGGCGACCGGGGCTCGAATGTTGATCGCGAACACGTATCACCTGTGGTTGCGCCCGGGGGCGGAACAGATCGCGGCACTGGGAGGCCTCCATTCTTTTATGCGCTGGCCCCACGCGATTGCGACGGATTCAGGAGGCTTTCAGGCTTTCTCATTGGCCACGCGTACCAAGCTGAGTGAGGCGGGGTTTGAATTCTCCTCACACATTGACGGTTCGCGGCATCTGCTCAGCCCTGAAGAAGCGATGCGGGTTCAGGGATTGCTCGGGTCTGACATCGCGCTGCAACTCGACGTGTGTTTACCGGCCGGAAGTAGCCGTGAGCAGCTGCAGGAAGCCATGGATCGCACCACGCGCTGGGCAGCGCGTTGCTTGGAGGAGCGTAAATCGGGACAGCTGCTGTTCGGGATCATTCAAGGCGGCACGGACGTCGATCTGCGGCTGCAACATGCCGAGGCTTTGTCCGCCTTGAGCAACGGCAACGGGCATTTGGACGGCTTGGCGTTGGGCGGCTTCAGCGTGGGGGAGCCGCCGGAGCAGATGCACCAAGCGTTGAAGCAGGTGGTGCCAACTTTAGACCCCTCCAGGCCCCATTATTTGATGGGGGTGGGCACTCCTGCGGACTTGATCCACGCAATTGGCTGCGGTGTCGATCTGTTCGATTGCGTCATGCCCACCCGTAATGCTCGAAACGGTCAGGTGTTCGTCCCCAGCGGCAAGTTGGTGCTGAAGAATGCGCGCTACAAGGATGATCCGCTGCCAATCGACCCCAATTGCGCCTGCATGACCTGCAGCGGGGGCTATTCACGCGCTTATTTGCGACACCTCTTTATTGCTGGTGAGATCCTGGCGCATCGATTGCTGACGATTCACAACCTCCACTTCTACGGTCAATTGATGCAAGGCGCCCGTGACGCCATTTCGCGGGGAAATTACGAGGGTTGGGCTGCGGCTCAACTCACCACGACTGTTGGAACGAACTCAGCGGCCTAGGCCAGGCAGTGCAGATGAAAGTGCATCTGGTCGACGGCACCTACGAGTTGTTTCGCGCCTACTACGCGATGCCCTCGAGTCAGAACGCCACGGGTATCGAAGTAGCCGCCACGCGGGGCTTGTGCCGCAGCTTGATCACTCTGCTTCGCGAGCCCGGGGTGACACACGTGGCATGCGCTTTCGACCACGTGATTGAGTCGTTCCGCAATGACTTGTTCGCCGGTTACAAGACATCTGAGGGCATCGAGCCCGAATTGTGGGCACAGTTCCCGCTTGCAGAGCGCGCAACCCGAGCCTTGGGCATCGTCACCTGGTCGATGGTTGAGTTCGAGGCGGACGACGCGTTGGCCACCGCGGCCGCTCGTTTCACAACCGATCCGCGCGTCACCCAGATCGTGATCTGCTCACCCGACAAAGATCTCACGCAGTGCGTGCAGCAGGCGCGCGTCGTGACGTGGGATCGGATGCGGGGCAATGTCTTGGACGAAGCCGGCGTTCGCGAGAAATTCGGTGTCGCCCCGGCATCCATCCCCGACTACCTGGCGCTTGTGGGAGACAGCGCAGATGGCATCCCCGGCATCCCCCGTTGGGGAGCCAAGTCCAGCGCCGCACTGCTGGCCCACTTCGGTCAAATCGAGCACATCCCCGAGGATGCCAACCGCTGGCCCGTCCAACCCCGCGGCGCAGCCGCCCTATGCGCCTCCCTCAACGAACGCCGCAGCGACGCCGCCCTGTACAAGCGCCTGGCGATCCTGCGCAGCGACGTGCCCCTCGTCGAATCGCTGGATGACCTGCAGTGGCAGGGTGCCGATCGCGCATTGCTCACGCAGTTGTGCGAGGAGATTGAAGACCCAGGCTTGCTCGAACGGGTGGGGCGGTTCAGGGAGTAGGGGCTCAACCGAAGGCGATGAGACCCGTGGAGTCCGGGCCTGATGCAGCCAGTGAAACGAGTGTTACGCATGTTCCCGGTTTGGTGTTACCGATGTTTCCGTTTGCTCAACACCTGAGGTGGACGGTTCCGTTTGTAACCCATGAGCGAGATGGCGGACTTGGGAGCTGTTGCGCGTTGAGGTGGTCGGAGTACTCTCGATGGCATGCTCGGGATTTCGTACATGAATCGTTTTGCGAGCGGCGTTGTGGGCCTGTCGCTGCTATGCGTGGCGGCCGGATGTGCTGGAGAACCGACGAGACGCGCCACTGCGATCCCAGCCAAGACGGCCCCGGCACCGCAGGGGGCTACACAGATCGCAGGCTGCGACATGAGGCGCTACCTGCAGGCTGCGACGGCGCTTCATCTTGGCCTAA
>DATJEQ010000500.1:0-6855 GCA_035496495.1 Polyangiaceae bacterium | reverse complement strand
TGAAGAGCGTGAAATGACGATGATGCTGGCGATTGACGTGTCGCGCAGTGAACGCTTCGGCACAAAACGCAGTAGCAAGGCGCGATTGGCCGCAGAAGTGGCCGCGGTATGCGCCTTCAGTGCGATTCGCAACAACGATCGCGTGGGCCTCATTTTGGGAAGCGATCACGTGGAAAAACTGGTGCCGCCGCAAAAAGGCCAGAAGCACGTGATGCGCGTCGTGCGCGAAATCATGAGCGCGAATCCTGAAGCCAGCGCGACCGATCTGAGTGTGCTGCTGGAGACATTGTCGAAGGTGGCGCGCCGGCGCTCGATCGCCTTTCTGATCAGCGACTTTCTCGCCAGCGGCTATGAACGCGCGCTGTCGCTGGCCGCCGCACGCCATGATTTGATTCCCATTTTGCTCGCCGACCCACGCGACGACGAGTTGCCCAATGTGGGACTTGCGGCTTTCGAAGACTTGGAAACGGGCGAAGAGATGTTGATCGACACCTCCAGCGCGGCCGTACGGGATCACTACAAGAAAGAGATGCTTGCCTGGCGCGAACAGCAACTGAAGCTGTTCAAGAAATTCGGCTTGGATCACTGCATCGTGCGCACCGATCGCCCGTACATCGACCCGTTGCGTGAGTTGTTCGCCAGGCGTGCGCGGAGGGCCCATCGATGAAATCGTCGATGAGCGCTCTATTGATAGTCTTTGCTTGGGGGACGAGGGCGTTTGCTGCTCCTCTGGCAACGGAAGCTGCGCCCAGCGCGTCGTCAATGCCAGCCACCGCACCGAGCACGGCAACAAGCGCCGCTGCATCGATTCCCCCGTCGGCACCCGTGCCGCCCGCGGGCGCCTGCATTGAACACGTGCCTGAAGGGAAGGGTCGGCCCGTTTTCTCAGAACAATTTCCAGCAAAAGGCCGCAGCGGATTCGTGGCGTGGCTGAAGGTCAGCGTGGAACACGGCAAGGGCGAACAGATCTTGCCCGGGGGATTTCAGCCGCAGCTGTCGAGCGACGGCATCAAGGCGTTGGAGCAAGCCCAATTTATTTTTCCGGATCGTCATTCACCCACCGGCCCACGCATCGTCACCAAAGCCAAGGGCGACGCCCTGGTGACAACGGCAGCGCTCCCTTTTGTACCGCTGCCCAAAAAGCCTGGCCGACAATCGTTGGAGCTGCCCAGCGTGCCGATCGCAATAGCGCGCGCGAGCGGCGAGATCGTGACGGTGTGCACCGAGCCGCATACCATCTTGTTGGAAGACCCGGTCGCCAACGATCCGCATGCGAAACCGAAGAGAAATCCTGCAGGTGAGCGCCAAGTTGAAGAGTGGACGTTACTCAAGAATCTCACCTATGGCGGCTTAGTCGCGCTAGCGGCTGCGGCGGTGGGCTTTGCGCTCGCACGCTGGTGGATGAAGCGCGAACGGCCTCCCGCACCGGCGGCACCGCCACGGCCCCCTTGGGAGGTTGCGCTCGAAGCGTTCACGAAGATCAGCGACCAAGGCTGGATTGAGCAAAAGAGCTACGCAGTGCACTACGACAAGGTGTCGGATGTGGTGCGCAACTACTTGGGCGCACTTTACGGCTTCGATGGGTTGGAAAGCACGACACGCGAAGCGTTGACGCAGCTGAAGCACAAATTACCGCCGGGGGAGCTGTTCGAGTCCATTCGCACCTATTTGAACAGCGCCGATTTGGTGAAATTCGCCCGCGTGACGCCCACAGAAGCCGAGTGCCACCGCGTGCTGGAACAGGGGCGCAAGTTCGTGCAGGACACGATGCCGAGCGCACAGACCCCAGATGCCGCACCCAATCTACCCGCGCCGCCCGCAGCCTCATCGTCAGGGGGGCCTGAGTGACGACGCGCAAATCCGACATCGCGGTCACGCCGCTGGTTCCGCAGACCCTGCCGACGATTGCAAATCCCGGTCGGCGCGCGGTGCGCGTGGCGCTGCTCTTCGCCTTCACGGTGATCATTGCCGTGCTGGCGTTGCTCTATCCAGCGTGGACGCGAGCTCACGATCTGCTCAGCGCGACCTGGCAAGAGCCCTGGATGCTGACCGGCCTTGTGATCGTACCGTGGCTATTTTGGCGCGGAACCTTAGGGCAAGAGGGCAAAGTCGCGCGCCTGCGCTTGGGATCGCTCGCGGTATTCCACAGCGGACCACGAGGGCTGCGTCCTTACTTGCGTGATATCCCCGGCGTCATGCGCGCAGTCGGGGCCGCGCTGATGGTGCTTTCGTTGGCGCGCCCGGTGAGCAGCATCGTGCCCACAACTTCCTCGGATGAAGGCATCGATGTCGTGTTGGTGCTCGATCTCTCTGGCTCCATGAGCGCAGTGATGGCGAATCTGCCGGACGATCTGAAAGCGCTGGTTCCTCAGAACAATCGCGCGGTGCGGCCTACGCGCCTGGACGCGGCAAAAGCCGTTCTGCGGGATTTCATCTCGCGACGCAAAACGGATCGCTTGGGTGTGGTGGTATTCGGTCGAGCTGCCTATGTGCTGTCGCCGCCGACACTGGATTATCAATTGCTCGATCATTTGGTCTCCGGCATGGAGCTCAGCCTGATCGATCCCAGTGGCACCGCAATTGGGGATGCCGTGGGTGTCGCGGTGGCGCGGCTGCGTCGCAGCACCGCCAAGAGCAAAGCGATTGTGCTGCTTACCGACGGAGACAACACCGCTGGCTCACTCGCTCCGGAGTACGCCGCACACTTGGCTTCAGTCGTGGGCGCAAAGGTATTCACGGTTCAAATTGGAAACGGCGATTCCGCCGAAGTGCTGGCCGGCTACGACATGTTCGGACAGCCCGTTTACCAAACGCAGCGCTACCCGGTGGATCCACAGTTGCTCAAGAAGATGGCCGACCAGACGGGGGGGCAAATGTACGTGGCCAGCGATGCCGCGGTGCTGCGCGATAGCCTGCACGACGTGCTCAATCGTTTGGAGAAGACGAAATTCGAAGCAACTACCGCCAGCTTCGAAGATCTGTACCGTTACTTCTTATTGCCTGGCGTTCTGCTGTTGGCACTGGAAGCGGTCTTGCGCGCGTTGGTGCTACGGAGGTTTCCGTGAGGTTCGCCGACGCAATCTGGCTCTTTGGTTTGCTGGTGTCACTCGTCGTGGCCGGCGCCTTGGTATGGGGCGGGCTACTCGTGCTGCGCGGGCTGCGCGCGTTCGGTGATGCGGAGCCGGTCAGGAGCTTGCTCAGCCATCGCGCCGGCCAACGACGCACGGCCAAAGGCACACTGCTCGTGCTCGCGGTCGCACTGGGTTTCCTAGCGCTGGCTGGCCCCGAGTACGGCCGCGGCACACGCTTGATCCCTGCCACAAACCTCGATGTGGTGATCGTGCTCGATTATTCGAAGAGCATGTACGCGCGCGATATCACCCCATCGCGCATTGATCGCGCCAAAGTCGAGGTCACTCGCTTGATCAGCGAATTACCTGGAGCGCGCTTCGGGGCGGTGGCCTTCGCTGGCGAACCGCTGAGCTTTCCGCTCACCAGTGATGGCGGCGCAATAGCTCAATTCTTTCGCCAACTTGCACCCAATGACATGCCCGTGGGGGGGACTGCAATCGCCCGCGCGCTGGAAGCCGGGCGCACCCTGCTGCAACACGACCCGCTCAGTGCAAAGCACCAGAAGGTGATCATTCTTGTCACGGACGGCGAGGATCTCGAGGGTGATCCCGTCGCGGTCGCTAAGAAGGCCGCGGAAGACAAGACGGTGATCCACGTGGTGCAAATCGGTGGGCGCACTCCCGAACCGATCCCCGGGGTCAATGAGGATGGCACCTTTGCTGGGCCGCGCACCGGTTCTGACGGCAAGATCCTGACCACAGAACTGAGCGCCGAGGGGGAAAAGCAGCTGGCTGACATTGCCAAGACGGCCAATGGCTTCGTGGTGCAAAGCGCCCAAGGGGAAACGGGCCTTGCCGAAGTCACCGCTGCGATGAAGCGCATGATGACGGAGGAACTCTCCGAACGCGTGGAGACCGTCTATGCGGATGTTTTCTTTTATCCGCTGATATTGTGTTTGTTCCTGCTCCTGATCGATTCCTTCATCGATGAGGCGCCGCGCAGCCACTTGAAGTTCAAACCCGCAGCTCGTGCGAAGACGGACACGCCTGCAACGAAAACCGATCGCCGGCCAAAGGGCAATGTCGCTCTTTCAAGCAGCCTGACCCTGCTGCTCGCGGCTGGCCTCGCGTTGCAGCTGCCCACCGCCTGCAAGCCGGTTGAGGAAAAGCTTTTTTCTCGCTACTCGCCCAAGGTCGATCAAGCGATTGAAGATCTGAAAAAGAAGGACACGGATTCCGCGCGCGATCTCTTGAACGAGTACCTGGCAACCGGCAAATGCGAAAAAGGGCAAATCGGTACGCCGCCCACCCTGCGCGACAAGCCATTCGCCAGTTACGATTTGGGCCTGGCCTTATTCTCCGTCGCTGAGCGATTTGGCAAGCGATTCGGAGATGAACCCACGCCTGCCCCTGCGCCAGCCGGCTCAGCCGCGCCACCGCGGATGCCTCCCGGGGCAAGCGACCCGAGCAAGGACGCGAACCTCGCGCAGCGCAGTCAGGAGGTCGATTGCGCATTGCAAGTGGTGCGCATCATCGCCGCGGATGAAGAATTGCCCGCAACGCTGCGCGCTCAGGCCTATTTCCTTTCTGGCAATCTTGAATTCTTGCGCGGCGAGTACGAGCAGGCGGTGAGCGGCTACGATGAGTGCCTGCACCTGGTGCCGGGTGACCCAACAGATGGCGGCCTGACTGTGGGCGACGACGCCGCGTACAACCGGGCGATTGCCCTGCGCCGTCAGGAAGAACAAGAGAAGCAGAAACAGAAAGAACAGCCCGACGGCGGAACGAAAGACAAAGACAACAAAGATCAACAGGACAAAGACAAGGACAAGGACAAGGACAAGAAGGATCAAGATCAGAAAGACAAGGACCAGCAGAATCAGGATCAGAACAAAGACAAGGACAAGAAGGATCAAGATCAGCAGAAGCAAGACCAACAGAACAAAGACCAACAAAAGAACGATCAGCAGCAGCCCAGTCAAGATAAGCAAGACCAGGACAAACAGCAGGCCGCCGCTGATAAGGCCCAACAGGGCCCCAGTCTGAGCCAAGATGAGCGCATGCTCGATCAACTGGAGCAGGCGCCCACAGTACAACAGCAAGAAGCCGCCCAACAAAAGGGCCATGTCATCCAGGGGATGGAGGACAAGTGAAATCGCTGTGGCTGCGGGCCTTGCTGATGTGCCTGTTGTGCCTCGTTTTCAGCCCTTCTGCTTATTGCCAAGTTGAGATGCAGCTGGAGGCCTCCTCCCGAGCGGTGGAAGTAGGCCAAGCATTCCAAGTGAGCTTGACGGCGCAGAGCCCACAAGGGAACGCGGCCAATCCCCAGTTGATGGCTCCGCGAACCTTCGTCGTCAACGGCCCCAGTGTGGGCACCTCCATGAACATCAGCATCGTCAATGGGAGCATGGTGCGCAGCTCCGGATTGACCGCTCAGTGGGTGCTGGCGGCACGCAGCGTGGGCAAATTCACAATTGGCCCCGCAACGGTGGAAGCCGGCGGCAGCCGTTACCAAAGTAGGCCCATCAGCATTGAAGTCGTCGCCAAAGGCACACTGCCGCAGGCGCCACAACGCCGTCGCTCTCCGTTCGGTGGGCTTTTCGATCCCAACGATCCGTTCGACCCCTTCGGCAACATGCCGAACATGCCGGGCATGCCTCGGTTGAATGATCTGCTGCCCGATCAGCAGCCCGAGCCATCGGATTTCCCTCAGGAATTCGCGACTGAAGCCGCGTTGGATCCGGTCGCTTTCCTGCGCGCAACGGCAATGCCCCGGCGCGTCTACCTGGGACAACAAGTGCGCTTCAAAGTTCTCGCGTATGGCAGCCGCGGGCCATTTCAGGAGGTCAGCTCGCAAGATGCGGCGCGACCTGATTTTGTTTCGCAAGCAGTGGTGAACGCCCCTGCCAACCCAGAGCTGTACCGAGTGCCGATCGGTGACGACATCTGGTATGCCGCCAAGATCCGCGATCTCATTTTGTTCCCGTTGCGCGAGGGTGAGCTGCAAATCGGCGCTATGGAATTTGGGTTTGGGGGCCCCCGCTACGCGAGTAGCAGCCCCGGGGTGCTGCGACGCACGGCGCCCATCACCATCACAGTTGCCGAACCTCCTCTCCAAGGCCGGCCACCAGGTTATCAACTGGGTGATGTTGGGCATTTCGGACTGAGCGCGACCGTTGAGCCGCGACAAGTGGAAGCCGGTGGCTCGGTGTCCGCGATCGTCACCGTCACCGGCATCGGTAACCCACCCGCTCAGCTGCGTGTGCCCACGCGCAAAGGCATCGATTTCTTGTCCCCCACGACGCGCACCACACCCCAGATGACGGGCGAGCTGTACGGCGGAACGAAGGTGTTCACTTACGTGATCCGCCTGGACGAAGCCGGCACAGTGGATTTGGGTGAGATCACGTTTCCCTATTTTAATCCTGACACACAGAGCTACGAGGTGGCCAAGGCGCCGCTGGGGCGCGTTGCGGTGAAACCCGGGCAGAACACGGCGACTGGCGCAGCCTCCGCGGCACCGCCCACGCAAAACGGCCTTCAGCGCTTGCTACAGACGATGGCCCCCAGGCAAACACTGACGCCCTTTGCCTACGAGCGCGCCTACTTGACCGATAAACCGCTTGCCTGGTTTTCACTGCTCCTCTCGCCGCTGCTGGTATTGCTAGTGCAACTGGGCCTGCGTATTGCCCGCAGCGCGAATTCCTGGCGCAGTGCCCGACGCGACGCCCCCGCTCGGCGCATTGCCGAGCAGCTTGAGGCCGCGAAAGCTGCCGCTGCTACA
>DATJEQ010000499.1:0-5286 GCA_035496495.1 Polyangiaceae bacterium | reverse complement strand
GAGCTTGTGACTGGCTCCCGTTGCTTCCGCCTTGCCGCCGGCCGTTGTGGCGGCTTCGCTCTGCTCAGCGCGCTCGTGGTCACCCAATTGTTGCGCGCTTTCGCCGTGCTTCAGTTTGTCTGCTGGCTCGCCGGGGCCATGGTGCGCCTTGTATGACTCAAGCTCCCAGGCTTCTTCCGTGGGGTTGAACTTGCTCTCCCACAAGAGCCCTTCTTTGAACTTGTGCGAGTACTCCACGTACTTCACACCCATGAAGGTAAAGGCGCACAGGATGGTGATGATGATGTTCACCACCAGCTTCTTCTGCTCACCCAGCTGAGCATTCCGCACGGCCCACGCCGCCGTTAAGCTGCTGACAATGAGTACGCAGGTGTTCACCGCGCCCCAGGTAGTGTTCAGGTAATAGTGTGCGTACTCGAACACCTCAGGGTGCAACGAGCGGTAAATCGCATACGCGCAAAACAGCCCACCGAAGAACAGGATTTCTGTCGTGAGGAACAGCCAAATCCCCATCTTTCCCGCATCAAACTGATGCTCCGGGGTGTCAAAATGATGCGCGAGAAACGGCGGATGGTCGTGGCCCTCCGCGTGATGCGCAGCGTGAGCATCAGCGCCATGGGCTGCGGCCGCCCCTTTGGGGTCTTCGCCGTGCTGTGATTCGTTCGCGGTCGATTGCGCCATGGTTTGTGCTCTGCCAGTGAAAGGGGTCGGTGTGCTGGGGTCAGTGCAAGACAGGGGTTGCGGGTCAGGCCGTCAGTTCCGTGGGACCATCCGTGCGTTCGTAGCCGCCCGTCTTCTCGTTGTAGGCCCAATTCTCGTAGTCGTAGGGGCCTTCCGTCACAGTTGGGGTGTGGTGGAAGTTGTAATAAGGCGGCGGCGAAACCGTGCGCCATTCTAGGGTGTTGGCACCCCAGGGGTTCGCTGGTGCGTCGTAGGCCTTACGCAAGCTTGCGATCAAGTAGATGGCGGTGATCAAGAAGCCGATGCCCAGGATGTAGGCGCCGATGGTCGACAGCACGTGCAGCGACTGAAACTCCGGCAAGTAATTGTAATAACGACGCGGCATGCCGCGCGTGCCCAGAATAAACTGCGGAAAGAAGGTCACATTCAGTCCGGTGAACACTGTCACCGCGCCAATACGGCCGAGCTTTTCGTTGTACATGCGTCCGAAGATCTTCGGCCACCAGTAATGTAGGCCTCCAAAGAACGCCGTGATGGCGCCGCCCATCATCACGTAGTGGAAATGGGCGACCACGAAATAGGTGTCGTGCAAGTGCACGTCGACGCTCATCACCGCGAGGAAGATGCCGGTGAGGCCGCCAATGGTGAACACCCACAGGAACGCCAAGGCGTACAGCATGGGCGTATCCAGGTGGATCGCGCCCTTGTACATGGTCGAAATCCAGTTGAAGACCTTGATTGCAGTGGGCACCGCGATCAGGAAGGTGATGGCGCTGAACACGCTGGATGCCACCACGGATTGCCCACTGACGAACATGTGGTGCCCCCAAACCAAGAAGCCCAAAATCGCGATAGAAACGCTGGAAAGCGCGATCAACTTGTAACCAAAGATGCGCTTACGGCTGAAGGTGGGAATGATCTCGCTCACCACGCCGAATGCCGGCACGATCATGATGTACACGGCCGGGTGCGAGTAGAACCAGAAGAAGTGCTGGAATAGCACTGGGTCGCCGCCTAACGCTGGGTCAAAAATGCCGATGCCGAAAGCGCGCTCCACGATCAGCATGAGCAGCGTGATGCCCAACACTGGCGTGGCCAGCACTTGGATCACCGCGGTGGAATACAGCGCCCACAGGAACAGCGGCATCTTGAACCAGGTCATCCCCGGGGGGCGCAGCTTGTGAATCGTCGTGATGAAGTTCAGTCCCGTGAAAATCGAGCTAAAACCCAACACAAAGGCGCCAAACAACGCCGGAATCACGGAGGTGGTCGTACTGGTGCTGTACGGCGTGTAGAACGTCCAACCGGTGTCGACCGCGTTGGTCACCAGGCTTGCCACCATGAACAGCGCGCCGATCACCCACAAATACCAGCTGGCCAAATTGAGCCGCGGGAACGCGACGTCTTTGGCGCCCAATTGCAGCGGCAACACGAAATTGCCAAGGGCCGCCGGAGTGCCGGGAATGATCACCAAGAACACCATCACCGCGCCGTGCAGGGTGAACAGCTTATTATAGGTATCGTGGCCCACGATGGTTGGACCGGGAGTCAGGAGCTCAGTGCGCAGCAGCAAGGCGAAGACGCCGCCGAGCAGGAAGGCGCCCATCACGCACATCATGTACAGAATGCCGATGCGCTTGTGATCCAACGTGGTGAGCCAGGAAACGATGCCCTTCTCGTTGGTCAGGTAATTGTCGTCCCCGCGCTGAGCCGGGGCGGCCATGACGTCTGCTGTGGTGCTTGGTGCTGCCATAGGTGCTCCGGTTACTTGAGGCTCTTGAGGTAAGCGATCACGCCAGCGATCTGCTTATCGCTGAGTTGACCTTTGAAAGTGGGCATCACAGGCGCGAAGCCTTGAACGACTTTCGCCTGTGGCTCCATCAATGACTCATGCACGTAGTTCTCGTCGACCGAGATACTCTCGCCGGAGGCCAACGTCTCTTTACGCCCCCACACGCCCTTGAAGCTGGGACCCACCTTGGGCGAGCCATCCGTGGTGTGGCAATTAGCGCAGCCGCGCGTCTTGTAAATCAGTTCGCCCAGTTCGACAGGGGGCTTGTTGTCCATCGCTTTGGCCGCGTCGGCGAGCCACTTTTCGAAGCCTCGGGCGTCGTGCACCGTGACTTCGCTCAACATGTCCGAGTGGTGCGTGCCGCAGTATTCTGCGCAATCAACCGGAAATGTGCCCTCTTTCGTGGCATTGAACCAAAGCGTGGTGTAGCGCCCGGGCACGGCATCCATCTTCACCCTGAATTCAGGGATGTACAGACTGTGGATCACGTCGATGGAGCGGATGACGATGCGCACATTCGTGTTCACCGGCACGTGCAGCGTGCTGTCGACGAAGCCGTTGGGATAAGTGAACGTCCAGTTCCACTTTTGACCTTGGGCGTGGATTTCGTAGGCCTCTTTGGGGCCAGTGCGTTCGCTCAGGTAATCTTTGAACCCCCACGCGAACACCGCCAAGCACACCACCAGCGTTCCTACAGACCAGGTGATTTCCAGTGTGTTGTGATGATCGACCTGGCTCAAGGCCTTGGCCCCGCGCTTGGGCGCTTGGTACTTGGCGCAGAAGTACACCATTGCCGCCAAAATTCCGGCGGCAGAAATCACGCTGATCCACACCAGCAAATTGAACAGACTGTCTACGCCCTCGCTGTACACGGTTGCCTGATTGGGCATCCAGAAGAACGGCGATGGGGGCAGCTTCGGCTCAAAGCGCTCGGGAGCGCTGAACGCGAGAACCATCAGGGAGTGAACTTGAGTGAACATAGTGGGTCCTATTTCTTCCAGGGCCGTTCAGCTGAGACGCTCTGCCTCTGCCTGTGTCTTCGCTTTGCGCGACTCACGCAACCAAAAGCCAGCGAGCGTGCCGCCGAGTGCAATCGCGGTGACACCGCCACCAACGCGCATGATGTTCATTGCGACGGGAGCGTAACGCCCCTCGGTTTCGTCATAGTGAAAGCAGTACAAGAGCAGCTTATCCATACTGCCGCCGATCTTTCCTTCCGAAACTTCTACCAACGAGAGTGACAGCGTGCGCGGCTGGTACTCAATGCCGTAGAGGTAGCGGGCAATCTTACCCGAGGGAGCGATCAGCGCCACCGCGGCGGGGTGCAGGTACTCCCCGCGGGCTTCATTGTAGCTGAAACGGTAGCCGGCCACTGATGTCACGGCGTTGATGGCGGCATCGTCACCACGCAGGAAATGCCAACCTTGGCGCACACTTTGCGCGTGGGCCACTGTTGTTCTCGCGCTCAGGTATTGCGAGACATAGCGATCTTTCATGGCCGAAAATCGCTGCGGATCTTCTTTGCCATCCAAGCTGATGGTGATCATCTGGAAGTCGCGCCCGATTTCACGGTCAATCTGAGCTAGGCCCGCCACCAACCCGTTCAACTCCAAGCTGCACAGCATGGGGCATTTCGAATAGTTGAACGTGATCAACACCGGGTGATCGCCGGAGAGGAAATCACCCAAACGCACTGCTTGGCCTTCGGCGGAGGTGAATGGCAAATCCTTGGGCAATGCGGCACCGAGCTGCTCGGTAACGTCCACCCCCTGCAATCGAGCTGGCTTGTTCTCGGTTCGATCCAATTGCTCTGCGGCGGGCACCGGCGACGCGTTGCCACTCTGCGCGCACAGCAACACGCTCACCGCACAGGCGGTGGCAAAGGGCAGCGGAGCAACTGAGCGAAACATGTGACCTTTGAAATCAATTCTCAGTGATCAGTGGCCGCCCGCGGAACCGCCGTTGCCTTCTGTGGATGGGGCGCCGCCTGAGGCACTGGTGGGCGCGGGGGCACCGCCGTCGGCCTCTTTCTTGGCGCTCGGCATCACGGGCGTAGCGCGACGGGGATTTTGCGCAATTTCCTGCTTCACAAGTGCCATTGCCCGCTCCAGCGGAATTGCCGCAAGGCCCTTGGACCTATCCGCCCAATGGGGCTCCTGGGCCAAGGCACTGCGCTGGGTGCTCTTCAGTGCTCTCACCGTCTCCAAATCCGCGTGTGTGCTGCGCTCGTCATCCAAGTCGCGCAGCTGGGCGCGCACCATCGCGGTGACTGCAACACTGACGGCGATCATAGCGAACGCGCCCACCGCGACGATGGTGCCAATCACGCCATTGTTGGTTTTGTCGGCCTCGGTACCCATGATCTCCTCACATATTCTCGAAGGCCAACGACTCGGCAAGCCGCGGATCTTGCGTCGGGATTAGGTTCTGACCGCAGGCCTTACGCGCCACGAAACCAATGAACAAACCGACCATCCCCACTAAGGTCAAGGGGTACACCGGGCTGGACGGCACATCGGGCGAACCGTGTGGATTGACCAGCCAAAACAGGTCCACGTAGTGGATGAGCAGCATCCAAACTGCCCAGAAACTCAGGAAACGCAGATTGCGCTTGGCGTAACGCGACAGCAGCCCGAAGAACGGGACTGCGAAATGCAGCACCAACAGCGCCAGCGAGATCACCTTCCAGCCACCGGTGAAGCGCCAATGGAACCAATGCGTTTCTTCCGGCACATCGCCGTACCAGATCAGCATGAACTGGGAGAAAGCGATGTAGGCCCAGAACACGATGAAGCCAAACATGAGTTTGCCAA
>DATJEQ010000498.1:0-11048 GCA_035496495.1 Polyangiaceae bacterium | reverse complement strand
GTCCCCTCGGGCGCCGTCCACCCCGCGGTCACGACGACCTCAGGATTGGTGGGATCTCCAACGAAGGTGATCACGCCCCGTTCGATCTCGAAGCGTTTCCCCTCCACATCGAGGGTTCCTTTTGACAGCTGTATCTTCCCGGTAACGTTGTTGGTTTGCGCGGCCTGCACGGCCAGGCTTCCGTCCACGCGAGTTCGCAGGGTGGTTCCACGACGCACTTCAACGTTGTGCAAATCAACAGTCAGGTTAACGACGTTGCTGTCCGCGTTGGCGTCATTGTTCTTTTCAGGGGGTCCTGGCAACAGGACGAACTCTTTAGGCGTACGTTGAACTCCGATCCGAATCGCAGGTGACGAGCCTAATTCCTGCAAGGCATGGGATGATTTATCGGGAATTCGAACCCCCGCCTTGCGCACGTGCACAGCAGCCTGAGTCACGTTGGGTCCTTGTGTGACGTCGAGATCGAGATTCGCCCACGCCTCCGCCATTGATTCACCCTCAATCACGACGGGTAGGGGCTGCCGCTTTGGAACGCGCACTGTCGCGTGCGCTTCAGCGAAAGAAAGGCCTTTCATTCTTGCTTTCCCAGCAATTTCGATCAGCCCGCTGACTCCGCGAGCGCGAGCGCCTTCGAGCAGGATCACCCCGCCCGGTTGGAGTGTGATGTTCGCCTCAACGCCGTGAAACTCTTCCCCAAAGCGCTCCAGCTGCAGGCTGCCTTGTCGAAAGTTGATGCGGCCGGTTGTTACATTCCGGACGAGATCAGAGTCAACGTTGACTTGAGCATCCAGCAATCCATCAAACTCAGCTATTGTCCCCTGCAGCAGAGGCTGAAGCGCACTAGCGCGAAAACGTGCGGCTCGCAGATCTACCGTTGCTGCGCCAATTTTCGAAGGCCTCTGCGTGTGCTGATCCAGAGCGTCGACGGTGCGCTGCGTCCGCGCGCTCAATGTCAAATAGCCTCCGTCCACTTGCCTCAGCTCTGCGCTGGTATCGAACCCGCGGTCATTCAGAGCCACAGTGACATGACCAGTTTTGTAGGTCACATCCGCAATCTTCAGTTCATCGAATTTCAGCTCACCTTTGAACTCGGGAACGGCATGATGAGCAACGCTCAATGTCGCGTTCCCGCTCAATGATCCTTGAACACGGCGTTCGGCGAGCGCTGGGACGGCGCGCAACGGAAAATGCGAAACGTCCACGCGGGTGAATGCTTGCCAATCCAGAGTCGACAGCTGGCCGCGAAGCGCTTGCTTTAAGGGCGCCTGGATCTCTGAGCTGCCTGTCAGCGTTGGCTGATCTGCGCAGGTCATTTTGAAATCCACCTTGCCCTGATCGCCCAGATAATGCAGCCGCGCCTCGGCCGTGATGGGAATTGCGTCAGCGCGCTGTTGAAATTGCAAGTGATGAACTCCGACCAATAACGTTGCTGTGGGGACACCGCGCCGTTCTTGCGTGAGCTCGAATTGGCCTTCAATTTCGCCTGCGATCCCTTTGACTCTCAGTGCCGTGGGCAGGGTATCCATCCTGCGCCTTGGAATGGCGAGCACAACATGAAGGGGTTGATCGCTGAGTTGCTGCAGTGCCACTTTCGGATTGGCGGTGAACAGTCGATAGGGGAGGCCAGCGTCGAATTCCAACGTGGCGATGGTGCCCTGGGGATCAAAGGTGCGACCCCAGAAATGGGTGGTGGCCTCAGGCCCGGTAATGTGGGCTGCAATTTAAAAATCGACTCCCTCGACCTTCCATTTGGGCGGGGCATGGACAACTTTGCTGTCGAACCGCGGCTGTTCAGCTCCCTTTCGCGATAGCGAAAGCCTGTGAGTCTTGGCCGAAATGGCCAGCTCTGGCGGTGCGTCGGGGCGCGTTCGTTCGAATTTGCCCGATAGATCGATGAAGCCCGTCAGAATATCGAATGGCACTGCTCCCTCTGGAAGCGCAGACTTTAGCTTCCCCAAGTCGATACTTGCGTCCAGTGCGATCTTCCCCGTGGCATCGCGCCAAGAGCCAATGACTTGAGCTGGGCCCGCTAGAGTGAAATCATCAGCTTGCAAGTGAAGCGAATAGGGCCCGATCTCGCCATTGATTGCTCCGGCGACGCGTCGCTGCTCCAGGTTCAAATTGGCAGCGATAGCCCCGCGGCCCAGTTCCGAGACATTGACCTGTTGCAAAGCCAGGTCGAGCTTTCCCAGCGTTCGGGTCCGTGACAAATGCAGATCAATATTCAAGTCCATCACTGCGTCAGTTTGGGCGTCGCGGCCGAGCACGTAGGCAATGTCTCCTAGCTGTACCCCGTGCCCCTGTGCTTTGAAGGCGATCGATGAGCGATCCCCGCGACCTTCGAACTGAAGCGGATTGCAAGAGCCCGACGCGCTTGCTCGTTCAATCGAGATGCCTCCATGTTCTAGCCGCACCTTGTCGGCTTGGATGTCCAGGTACTTTCTTCCTCTCCAAAGGTTGATGTGAGGGGAAGTGATGTCGACGCGCCGCGGTCCATACTGGATCGCCGCTGTGACGAAGAGTTGCGGACGATCCTTATCTCCCTGCACCGCGACGCTCACGGTGGCCGCGGATAGTGGCCCTCTTGCAAGCAGGGCCGCCCTGGGGAAGTGCTGACTCTGGTAAACGATTTCTTCATTGATTACGCCGAGCGCAACCTGCGGATCGTCGACGAATCCGGAAACTTGTAGGTTTGAGGAACTCCTTGCGATGCTCACACCTGCGACGCGCAACTGCTCGGCCTGCACCAGCACTGCAACGTCGGTGGTTGGTCGGTTGCCGAGGCAAAGGCGTCCAGCCCCCTTCAGTCGCACTTGGCCGGAAATATTGGGAGCGACCGGCGAGTATCTACTCAGATCAGTGCTGGCGGATAGATCGCCAGCGACCACGAATTGGCCCCGATCACGCTCTGTTTCAATGTGAAATCGGGCCGAGTCGTGCGCGTCGGCGAGCCAGCCCTTGAGTGAAATCACGTCATTGTCGAACTCGGCGGTGGCATGAATTCGAGGCACGGCGATCTTAGCAATCCGACTTGGCTCCACGCGCATCGTCGCTAGGCCCCGGATGTGTTTGTCGAATTTGCCATTTGCCGTCAGCACAACATTCAGGTTGGACTGCGGGAAGCTTGTACCCAGCGCGCGCAGATCGAAATTGTGTATCTTGGCGTCGAGGCGTGCGCGGATTGGCTCGCTGACGTTCACTGATCCCAAGGCATGGAATTCGCTGGCTCCAAGTCTGGCATAACAATCTGCGTTCAACGTGGGTAGGTTTCCGTCCACTTCCAGATGAGCAGCGAATGGATCTTGAAAGGGAAAGGACGGCAGCACCTCGCGCATGCCGTGCGCGGGTGTTGGGCTGAGCGCTGCTTGGGCGTGCACCGCATCGCCTTTCATGCTCGCCGTCAGAAGAATGGGCAATTCCCCCAATGTCCCCGAAAAGCTTGTATCGATCGCCATTGGGGCCTGTTCCGCGAACGGGACGTTGAGCGAAAGCGCGCCGGCTCCGTTCAATGCCACGTGCTGCACCAAGGCGCGCTCGTGCAAAGTGCCGTGAGAAACATTCACAACCAAGCCCTGCGCGGTCACCTCGATTGCGCCACCAGTGCCACGCAGATCCGCATCCAAGCGTGGTAATTGCCGGATTTGTCCATGAACCCAGGCGCTGCCGATTTCTGCTCGAGGGAATCGTAAGTGCACATTACGCCCCGCTTTCTCTGGTTGTTGCGGTGGAGTTGGCGACGGGTGCGCCAGTTGGAACGCCTGCGCAAGAATCGGTAGACCTTCGCGATTCGTATCGAGCAGCGCATCAGCATGTTCGATGCGGGCGCGGCTGAAGTTGAGCTCAATATCCGCGTTGCTGGAAAGGAGCGATGCTACAGCAGTCAGCACGTCGATCTGAGCCTCGGCGTCTTGCACCAACAGCACCTGGTGTCCTGTTTCGTCATCAAGCACTGCGTCGACTCCACTCGCGGCACCGAAACCGATCCAGCCGATCTCAAGAATCGTGAGTTTGCCTCGGAACAACGGAGCAAGCGCAGTGGTCACCTCTCGTTTGATCCAGTTGCGCCCCCACGGTGAATTGACCCACAGCGCAGCTAATAGGACGACCAGCGTAACGATGAGCAGCGTGATCCCTGCCGCTTTGGCCACTTTTGTTGCAATGCGCCGAACTATCCCGTGCTTGGCGCTTCGTTCGGCAGCGGGGTGCAGCATCAGAAAGCCTCCCCAATGCCGAATGCAATGGCCACCGGAAAGATCCCGAAGAGCGGGGCCGGCTCTTCGTCGGTGTCGGGGCCGTTGAGCACCTGTAAGTGCGGGATTCGGTACCCGATGTCCAGTCGGATTGGGCCCACGGGTGTGTCGTATCGCCCTCCGAGGCCACACGACAGGTGCAGTCGCATTAACCGAATGTCGGTGGTGTTTGCTGACACATCTGCGGCGTCGCAGAAGATCGCGCTGGAGACTGGCCCAGCCAGATTGAAGCGCGCTTCAGTGGACGCTTCCCAGCGGGTGAGTCCACCGATGGGCACCTGGCAATCCCTGGCGATGTCTGCGGCGTTGGTGCCACCACAAGCGGCAAGGTTCGCGATTCCTCCCGCGTTGTAGGCGGCGACGAACCCCCGTGGCCCGATGCCGCGCAGTGGATAACCGCGGTTTGAATTCGGACCACCCGCGAACAGCCCGCGAAAGAAAAGAATCTGTTCATCTCTGGCGCGCGCGCTGGCGACTGCTGGATCGACTAAGGATCCAGAATTCTGAGCGGAAAACCCGTAATTTCGAGGAAACAATAGTCCCACGGATGCGCGTGCGGCGATCGTCACTCGGTGTGTTGCCGGCACGTAGACCCGCGCATCGGGCTGCAGACTCACGTCGTCGGCGTCTCCGCCGAATGGGCCTCCCGCAAACTGCACTGTGTTTCCGAGCGCGATGCCTCGGTGAGGTCGCACGCGGTTGTCGGTCAGGCTCAGATTGGTGACTAGTTCGGGGTAGGAGAGGACCAGCACGCGCAACGCGCCGTCGACGTCATCCTTGTATGAGAAGGGATCTTCGACCTGCACTGTGTGACTCAGGCGCCCGTACAACCTCTTGATGGTGCGCTCGACCCCGGCCACCGCCTTGAATTCCACATAGCCAGGGATCGGATCCGATGGACGAGGATCTGTCTTGAGCAACACCGGGAACGCGCTCAGTTCAAGCCGAATGAATCCCGTGGTTCTGGCTTCAATGAAACCTGAGCGACGGAGTTGATTGATGACTTTCACCTCGGGGAGGAACTGTTGGGGCACCTGCCACGAGTTGATGCGTAACGGATAGAGCACGACGCCGGGCTTGACGGAAACGGAGTACTGGCGAAGGGCGCCAAGGAAGTTGTGATCTTCCCAGCCAAGCACCAAATGAACATCCGTCTTGATTGGATCGAGCTCCACACCGCCACCGATGCGAACGGCGCGCAGCTTTGACACTTCGACCTTTACCCGAACAGGGATGACTGTGGTCGTCGTGGAATTGCCGAGCTCTGGGATCATCTCCACGGAACTGAAGACTCCAAGATCCAGCGCTGCCTGCCGGGCGCTCTCAAGGGCGCTCTGCGAATAGGGATCACCCGCATCAATGTCGATGGCTCGCAGCACGGGCCCCCGGGGCAATCCTCCCAAGCCCTCGAGCGTGATGGCGCCAAACACGGCCTTTGGTCCAGGCTTGGCGGAAACCACGATGTCGACGGAATGCCGCACGACATCCACCGCCGCGCTCGCCTTCACTTCGACGTGTGCGTACCCCTCATCGGCCAGCTGTTTCTTCAGGTCCTGTTCGGCGCGGGCAAATTGTTCCTCCTCAAAGACGGAGCCCACCGGCAATAGCTCCGAAGCAGCGCTCTTGAACTCGTCTTGAGTCGCTGGCGGCAACTCCTCGAGCCCTTCGAAGTACAGCTTGGCAATTTTGGAGGGCTGGCCTTCGTCAATGGCAATCTCGACCCGGACATGATGCGGGGCAATTTGACGAATGCGCCCGGCTCGAACGCGACAATCGTAGAATCCCTTGGCCCTACAGTACCGCTCAACGCGGGCCAAATCGCGCTGCAACGCCACTCGGTCGAGCAATTCGTAGTCGTAAACTACACCGCGAAAGAGCCCCAAGAATTTGGGGCTATCCGCGGCAGCGATCTTTTCTTTGATGTCGTCGTCGTCCAGCTGATCGGTTCCTTGAATGGCAACCCGATCGATCGCCGAACGACCCGCAGGAATTGAGGCACAAGCACAGGTGAGCATCGCAGTGACGACCGCGACGAAGGCAATTGGCCTTTGGTGGCGGTTTGGCATGACTGATGCCTAGGCAAAGCAAGTCCGAGACCAACGTTTCCCAGGCATCCAGCGAGCGTGCGACGATGAAACCCATTCACCGGGTGACAGTGAGATCTCAGGTGAGACATTTTGTTGCGCTTTTGCTGCTCAGTGCCTGCTCAGCCAGCCTCCCTGGTCCCACTGTTGGCGCGGCGCCTGCCACATCATTTGTGGAGGTGCCATTTGCCCCGCCTCCTGCTCGCGTCGAAATCGTGCCAGCGCAACCCTCGAGCGACGATATTTGGATTGATGGTGAATGGATTTGGCAAAATGGTCGCTGGGCTTGGCGGCGCGGGTATTGGACAATTCCACCGCCCCTGGCGGTGTATTCCCCCTCGACCCTTCGACGTACGAAGAGCGGCACGCTGCTCGTGGCGCGTGGTGCGTGGTGGAACCCATCGGGTCAAGAAGTGGAGGCAGTTGGCAATGAATCCAGCCAGGCGCGGGAAGGCCCCGTGGTGACTCCGCAAGGGCAACTCGAGGAAGCCGCTCCGAACGTCGAGAAGACGACGCATTGAGATCTGCACTCGATCACTGCGTCTCGCGCCCCAATCGCCCCATCGTCAGATTGAGAGCTACTCCGATCAACAGCGCGACCACGTACAAGTACAACGCCGTTAATATCGAACCCACCAGCCCCAAGCCTGCGGTGTAGGCGGACGCATCCCAAACGGTTGTGAGGTAATTTGTGTAACCAATGCTCAGCGCCATCTGAAGCACCGCAGCCACTACAACCCCAGGCAGCATCGGCATGTTAGAACGCGCTCGCTTGGGAATACCAATCCGAAGCAAGCACCATGCTTGAGCAGTGAGAATCACAAACCCGGCAACGGCACGTATTGTCCGACTCGTGATGAAAGATTGACTCAGACGTATCCCATCCGGCATTCGTTGCCCCAAATTGCTCAACAGTGCTTCGGTCCCCGGCCCAAGGAGTGCGAGCAGTGCCACGGAGAGCGACAACCCGGCACAGGTTGCCAACGCCAATGCACGTTTGATTAACCAACGCCGGCTCGTGCTGGTTTCGCTTTCAAGCGCGTCGAAAATGGCGTGCACGCCGCTCGAAGCCAACCACAAAGACCCGGCTACGCCAACGATTCCGACCGTCTTGCCGTCCCACAGGGAAAGCCTGGATAGTTCGCTGGCGATGAAGGCTTGGGCAGGGGGCGGAAGCGTCTTGATGATGGGCGCAACTCCTTGCCAGTTGTCCAACAAGAGCCGGGCGGCAGTGAAACCTGCGACAGCCAAAAGCGGGAGCAAGGAGAGAAATAGCCAAAAAGCGGTCTCTGCAGCCAGCCCGAACGTGCGCGTGCGTTGAATGCAATCAACCAACGCGGAAAGCCATCTCCTCGCGCCAACGCGGTGTTGCATGCAATGAGCCGTTCCATGCGAGTTCAGCGTTCGGACAACAAGCGCAACGTCGCGTCCAGCACACGTTGGAAGCTGGCGGGCTTGACGAACAGCTCGTCGAAACCAACCGCTTTACAGCGCTTCAGGACATTTTCTCCGCCGAGACCGCTGACCGCAATCGCCGGCAAAGTTTGCAATCGACGCACTTCTTCCAACAGATCGCAGCCGCTGCCGTCCGGTAAGTCAATGTCGCTGATCAGGATGTCGAACTTGTTGCTTCGTGCCGCGGCCAGCGCCGCCTCCAACGTCCCGGCTATGACCACGTCGATGCCTTTCTTGATAAGCAGCATCTGAAACAGCTCCGCCGTGTCTACATGGTCGTCTACCACCAACGCTCGGGGAGCCAATCTGGTGCTGGTCGCGCTTTGTGGCTCCTTAGTGGGTGGCTCGTTGGTGGGTGGCTCGTTGGTGGGTGGCTCGTTGGTGGACAGATCTTTAGTGGGTAGATCTGTAGCGGGTAGATCTGTAGCGGGTAGATCTGTCCCAGGTCGATCGCTAGTGGGCTGCTCCAGGGCGGTTGCCGATATGCTCATTCCCGTTCACCTCATAGGGCTTTTAGCGACACTACAAAACGAGCCCCCGTCCCTTTGCCGTGAAAGCTTGGCAATTTGCTCTTTTCGTACAACAAGCGGCCACCGTGGGCCCGCGTGAGATCGCGCGCTAATGACAACCCGATACCCAGCCCATTGCGCGAAGGTCGCGACACAAAGCGACGAAACAGCGCGTGCTCCTCGGCTTTAGAAAGACCTGGCCCATCGTCTTCTACGATTACCTTCACCTCATCTTGATCTTTCTCGATCGCGACATGGACTTTGCTGGATGCATGGCGCATTGCATTGCTCAGCAATTCGCTGATGATCTGATTCACCTTAGCCAAATCCGCATTGACTGCGGAACTCATCTCTCCTCCCTCATAGTAAACGGTTATGCCACGGCGGGGTTCGTTGGTGAGCATGGTGTCCACCGCCTGTTGCACAGCCGTACCGAGTGGAATCGGATGGCAAATGAGAGAAAGCTCTGACAGCTCCAGATCCGCGACCAAACGCATGCGATCCACGAAAGTACGCAGACGATAGAGACTACGATCCGCGAGCTTGAACATTGCTTTGTGCTCTTCGGTCAGGTGCCCCGCCAAATCGTGTTGCAGCGTGGGAAGGACTTCGGCAATGACGCCGAGGGGTGAGCGCAGATCATGCGCCGCGCGCGCCAAGAAATCGGCGCACCCGCTGGGTACGGTCACAAACGAATCATCGTTACCCGCAATGCCGCTCAATGCGTCGCGCTTGGGGGGAGCCTTTAGGGTGGTCGTTTTCACAAGTCGTTTTCCCTAAATGCCGGTGTTTTTCGCACGTTTCGTGCCATGTGATAACCAGGCAATTCGCCGCAAAATTTGGTGGAGTTTTCTCAGGTATCTGCGGTCTTTTGCCCCGAATGGGGCGAATGTGAGCTGAATTCCCGCTGAATCAAATCCAGGAACGGTGGTGTTTTTCACCGTAGCGCCATGAGCTGCTCCGTTTGCACGCTGCTCGGGCTGGGAGGCTCAATGTCAGAATCCGCGAGCGACAGGGCTCCAGCGCGGGGGATTCGCACCACGAAGGTCGCGCCTCTGCCCAACCCCTCACTTTCTACGTCCACGTGACCGCCGTGCCGCTCGATGATGTGCCGCACGATCGCAAGCCCCAAGCCCAAGCCAGGCTGGGATTTCCCCGCCAAAGTTTCGCCCTGCCTGAATCGCTCGAAGACGAACGGCAGAAATTCGCTGCTGATCCCTTCGCCAGTGTCGCTGACGCGCACTAACACCTGCTCTTGATCGGTGAGCATTTCCACCGTGATCCTGCCGCCGCTGGGTGTGAACTTGATTGAATTTGACAGGAGATTATTGAACGCCTGCATCAATCGATTGGGGTCACCGTGCAGCGGTGTGGGATCCTCGCCCAATTTCACCTCGAACTGCAGCTTCTTGCTCTCAGCGAGATGTCGGCACCCGTCCAACACTTCGCCCAGCAGCGTGCGCAGCGACAGGTGCTGTTTCTTGATGTGCAGCTTACCGCTCGTGATGCGCGATACGTCCAACAAGTCTTCGACCAAAGCGGTTTGGCCCTTCACGTTGCGCTCAATCACATCTAGGCCGCGCGCGAGATCGCTGCCATTGGCTGCTTCCGAGCGTAAGTGCTGCGTCCAGCCCAAGATTGCATGCAGTGGCGTGCGAAGCTCATGCGACAAGATCCCAAGGAACTCGTCTTTGATTCGATCGGCCTGCCGGACTCCCTCGTTGATCCAATGTTGGATCGCTCCAGACCCCAGTTGGGCGAGCTGAACCACCAACGCTTCATCTTCTTCGTCGAATTCCCTGGGTTGGTTATCGGAGAATTGTTTATCGGAGACTTCTAACACGCCGATCCGTGCCCCGCTGGCGTCCACCAGCTGCGCGGCCAACAGGCCCCGAAAGGGCAGCCGCCCCGTTCCATCCCCGGCTGCTTGCTCTGGCATTCGTCCAGCAATCTCGGCTTGGCTGAGGCGAATCACGCCGCGGTCAGGTTGCAGCAGCCGCAGTGACCGCCACCCTTCCACGGCTGGATCTTTCTTGCGCCAGGCAGCGTACTTATCCGAAAGCGACCAGACCACGAACTCGCGCGGGTTGCGGCGCCGCGGCGTGTTGAGCGAAACTGAAAGAATTACCTGATGCGCGCCGATGATGTCCCGCGTGGCTTCGACGAGCTTGTCCAGTTTACCTTCCAACGACAGCGGGTCGGCGTTGATGCTGACTGAAGCGCTCGCCAGCTTCTGCAGCTGAACGGCTTTCTTGTGCACTGATTCAGTCTGCAACTCGACCTCTCTGGTTTTGCGCGCAAGCTCGACGAACACGCCCACCTTTGCCCGCAGCACCTCGGGGCGAATAGGAATGGAAATGTAATCCACCGCGCCCAGCGAATAGCTTTTCAGTGCGTGCATTTCGTGATCGGCGCCGGTGAAGAAGATGATGGGCGTGTGGCGGAATTTCGCGCGTTGTCGAATCAGGGTGGCCGTCTCGAAGCCGTCCATCTCAGGCATGTTGACGTCCATTAGGATCACGGCGAACTCGTCATGCAGCAGTTGACGCAGTGCGTCCCGACCGCAACGCACCGCAACCACGTCGGTCCGCAGATCTCCCAAAACAGCTTCCAACGCCATCAACTTGTCTGGGCGATCGTCCACGATCAAAACTTTGACTATGTCCGAGCCGATCATTGCGCTCATCGTGCTGTTCCCACGTCTCCACCACGAGCGCAGCGGATAATCCGCTGCGTGACTCCTCAGGTGT
>DATJEQ010000497.1:0-6045 GCA_035496495.1 Polyangiaceae bacterium | reverse complement strand
AGGAATACACGGCAGGCCAGCTGGCTGCGCAAACGGGTATTCCGGTGAAGACGCTGCGCAACCGTTGGCAAAAAGCGAAGAAGGTGGAAGACGCGCTCTCTGCCGTGCGCCCCCGCCGAGCCAAGAAGAAGAAGCGGTAGTTACAACCGCGATAACCGTTGTCGCGTCAGCCGACAGGCAACCGGGCTCAGATCAATACCGTAGGGAATGCGACCCTGTCGGGCGGCAGCAACTAAGGTTGTGCCCGAACCGCACATGGGATCGAGCACCGCACTGCTCGGTAGACTCGCCGCGCGCACGATTCGTTCCAGCAACTTCAACGGTTTTTGCGTGGGGTAGCCCGTGGTTTCACGGGTGAGTGGCGTATTTGCGCTCATGGCAGGGCAATCGCTCCACACGCTGCCCAGCCTTCGCCCCTCGTCTGCATAGTAGCGGTAGGTTTTTCCACCAACGGTGCGTGAGCGGTAGCGTCGACCCTCGCCATCGACGTGACCGAAATGCATGCGCAAGCTGGTGTCGGCGTAGGATTCACGCAGCATCTCATCTTTTTCATTCCAGATCATGTCAGCCCCGCGCGAGTACACCAAGATCGTTTGGTGCGTCATTCCCGGACCGCTGCGGCGCTTGTTGCCGTTGCCGGGCAACCAAATGATTTCGCCTTGGAATGCGGCTCGACCAAAAAGCCCATCGCACAGGACTTTGACGTCGTGAACGGTGCGTTGATCCAGGTGAAGCCACAAGCTGCCTTGTGAACTCAACGCATCCCGCATCGCCTCCAATCGTGGCTCAAGCATGCCCAAGAAAGCATCCAGCCCGCCCCAATGATCGCGATAAGCGGAGAGGCCGTCAATTCTCGGCCCGGTCTTCAAACGCGCCTTGCGCACGCCGCCCGCATTGAACGGTGGATCAACGTAGATCAAATCGAACCCGCCCTGAGCTTGAAGCAGTGCGGGCAGTCGCAGCAAACAGTCGCCCTGCACCACAACAGGTACGATTGCGGCGGACTTTTGGCCCTTAGAGTGCGGAGCTTTTGAGGAGATCTTGGCTCGGGGCATGAGCGTCTGTAGCCGGGGCATCTGCAGCCGGGCCGTTTGTAGCGGGCGCGTCGAGCACTAGCTCGCGTAACCAATTCGGATCGTTGATATCCAGGCTGGGCATTGGGCGCAGCCACTGCCAGTAGGGGCCGCCCCCTTCACAACCGGCAACGGCTTCTTCGGGCGTGCACGCAATGCGTAAATGCATGTGATCGTCGTGAGGCAAACTGTCGCCCGGTTGCATCAACACTGATTCCGCTTTCCACACCAAGCTGTCGGGCTCACCGCGCGCACGCGCGTACTCGATCAGCAGCGCCTCAATTTCATTGCTGCAAAAGAGCAGCTGCACTTGAGCCTGCTCGTCTTGTAACAGCGCGCGCACCAGCAGCCACTGTCGCGCAATATCCAGCCGGACATATTCGCCATCCGGCTCAAGTCGCCCCAAGCCGTCACCGCCGATGCGCACGAATCCGGGATTGGGCACCGGGGCGCCCTGTGGCGTGGTGACGAACCACAGCAGATCCACATCGCGGCCCGTGCGGTGTGAATTGTGGCGCGGGATTCTTCCGCCGTAATGGGCGGACAGATCTCCGATGATCAGGGGCGCGCCGCCCGGTCGTGATTCAGCCACTTCAGCGGAGGCGCTGAGCAGGGCCTTGATCAGGCGCGGGTGCCCCCAATTGTACTCCCCGTATTCGCGGAAGCGACGAAAGCCCGGGCCGTTCTGGGGCAACTCCTCAGCGAGCGTCATGATGCCGTGGTGGGGAACACCAACCGAGCCAGTCAAGCCTGGGGCGAGGGGAGTGGGTGAACTGATGCAGCCGTTGCACACAAGGGCAGCGACACCGAGCGCCTCTTGTAGCCAACCCAATCGCGCCGGGCGAAGCCGCACCGTCATGCGTCTCCAGTACGATCCAAGTAATGAGAAAGCGAATTTTCGATGCTGCGAACGGCCGTGAGCTCGTCATGCGGGGGAGCTAGCTGCAGCTTGCCGGTGGGCTTCGCCACGTAACCGAGATCGAAGAACGAGGAAAAAGCGTTACTGATCAATAGCTTGCTGATTGCTTCGCGGCGCTCGATCTCGCCGGCGTCGTACATGCGGTGACCGGTGACCAAGGCGTGCTTGATCAGATCCTTCTCGCTCGCGGGGCTGTCGATCAGGGCAACCAGGGCGCGGGCCGCGATGCGGTACCCCTCCAAGAAATTCCTCAAGAATGAGGCGTAAGTGAGCAGCCACTGCTGTCCCGTCCAACCGTCGCGGCCGTCGCCCGCAGTGACCCTCACTTCGCCCGCGTCTTGCTGACACAAGACCTCGCCACCCAATTGCATGGCTTCCAGGGTTTGCTCGAAGATTTGATCAAAGCTCGCATCCGCGCGAAAGCGAAATTCGTGTTTGAACAGACGCGATAACTCCATAGTGCGATCGCGCAGCTCGGATTTGGAAAGGCGAAATCCGGGGCTTGCCACCATCACGGAGGCCACCAGGCCGCGCTCAACGAAGAAGTGAACAATGATATTCTTGCTGATATCGAGTTCACCGCGCTTCTGAACGGGGATCGTGTACACCTTACCTTTGCCCGCGCTGGATTTGCGCCCGGGTAAGATGCCCGACGTCACTTCACCCGCACCGTGCACTTGGATCAATTCGCCGTCGATGAACATCTGAGCGGCTTCGCGAATGGATTCGGGGCGCAGGGCTCCTGAACTCGTCACTAGCCCGGGGCTGGTGCGGGCGCTCATTGTTTGCAGGGTCTTCAGCAGGCGATCGCAACGGCGGATCAACTTCTCATGCGGTACGCCACGTTGGTGGTGGCTGAGCAGGGCAATTGCAGCCAACGCCCCCGGCGTCACCGCGGAAACGCGGTTGATTTCATCCATCACGCGGTTGCCCAACCGGGTCACCGCGGCGCGCCTTTTTGCGGGACTCAATTCGCGTGCGCCGTCGAAACCCAGTTCGCGCTGAATCGTTTCAAGATCCAGGATCTGCCCCACTTGCAAATTCATGCGCCCGTAGCGGTAGCGTAGCACGCCGGTGGCTCCCAGCAGCCCCGCCGCGTCTTCTTTCGGTTTCTCGCCGCCGCTCATTTCGTGCTGATAAGCGCTGGTCTCCACGATGCGCTCGTAGCCAATGCTGATGGGTACAAAAAACGTCCGTTGACCCGGCACGCTGAGGGCAGCGTTGACCACCATGCTGAGCAGTCCGAACTTCGGTTCAAGTAATTTGCCGCTGCGGCTGCGGCTCCCTTCTAAGAACAGCTCAATCGGGAAACCGTCGCGCAACAGGCGACGGATGTAGGCGTCGACCACCGCGGGGTACAACGCATCGCCGCGGAACGACCGGCGAATGAAGAAAGCGCCCGCGCGGCGGAAGATAGGGCCCACGGGGAAAAACGCCAGATTGTCCCCCGCTGCGATCATGGGCAGTTGCAGGTTGTGCTGATTGAACACGTACGAGACCACCAAATAATCGATGTGGCTCTTGTGGCTCGGCAAGAGCACCAGCCGCCCTTCTTTGGTTGCTTTGCGTACGCGCTCTAAGCCCTCTTGATCCACATCCACACCGGCGTAGATGCGGTTGAAGAGCTTGCTGAGCACAACCCCCAGAGCGCCAATGGTGCGGCCATCCGGCGTGGCCTGCATTTGTCGCAACATCTTGAGCGCTTGTTCTACCGCCTGATTGTCGAACGGCTTGCCTTTGACCAGACGGGCCAGCTCCGCACGGAATTTGGGACTGCGCACGATCTCGTGGCGCACGCGATCGGGCGGCTTCGCGGCTGGCCCGGTGATGCTGCGGCGCTCGCGCTGGAGGCGCCGTAACATGGCGTATGTCAGGCGGCGGACGTGCACATCGTCAGCGACGGGCCCCGCATTCGCAAGGTACTCCTTTAAATTGAGCGGCTCGCCTGCGCGCAGCGCGACGTTCTTGTAGTTGTACAAGAACTGCCCCACCGTGCGCAGCGGGCTGGGCCATTCGCGCGGCCCGATCAAGAAGTCGAACACGCTGGTGCCTCGGGTGGCGGCCGCACGCGTCCACACGAAGAGTTGCGGGACTAACAAAATCGGGGTGTCACTTTCGCGCTGCATATCGAGCAACACGCGCACCAACGCTTCGCCTTCTCTGAGACCGCGCTCACCGCTCACGCCTGCACCAACATCCAAGACGGAAGGCGGCCGCTTGAGGAAGAGCGCAGCCGAGCCCCCGCGCTTGAGCGCATCCCTCAGCTCTTTGGCGGGCGTCACATCTGCCGGGGGTCGAATGGCATTGAGCCAGCCTTTGCCCATGGGAGCCAAGATCCAAAGGCCCAAATCGTTGGCAAAACGGATCCGGGGCAGGTCGTAGCGCTTGGTCAAATGATCGAGCGCGAAGAAGTCGATGAAATTGAGGTTCGGCAAGATGTAAACGACGTGACCGCGGCCGGCCACGCTGCGCACCGCGGAGACCCAGCTCTCATCCACCTGAATGTTGTGAAAAAATCGCCGATACAACGCCTCCAGCAGAGGGTTCGGCTCGTAGGTGCGGGTGAGGGGGCGATCGCTCGGGGGCATGGCGCTCGGGGGCACAGTCAAGCGGCGCTACGCACGCTCGCACATCATACTTGCAGGGGCGAGCAGAGGCGACTAGTTCCATTCCATCGTCACTCGCCGCAGCATCGCTTTTCTCCCTGGCCGGGCCGCGAGTCTGGCTGGCCGCTGGGCACTGCTTTTGCCGCTCGTTGGCACCCTTGTTGCGGGTTGTCGCTGCAGCGAGGAGGCGTCGCGGGCAACGTCTTTGGCGCAGTCGCAGCCCAGCGCAAAGGCCCTGAAAGCGAAGGTCAACGCGGAGTCCGGTTGCGTGATGCGCTCCGGGCAGTTCACCTTGGAATCGGGCGAAACAAAACCTTTAGCAAAATCAGAGAAGGAGGACGACTCCGACGATCTGGTGTTGCCGTTTTCCGTGGAGTTGGGTGGCGCGATCCCTTTAAGCGACGGGCCTTTCGCCGATGGCTTCGCGGTCGCCGCGTTGCGCTCATCCAAAACGGGTAACCAAGCCGTTGTTGGATTATTGCCGAATGGAATGACCGGGGGGCAGGTGATCGATCTCGGTGCCGTCCACGGGGACGCACCCGCTCCGCGATTGGCTTCCGCCGGAAGAGATTTGCTCGCGGTCGTGCCGGAAGCGGACGCCAGTGGGCGATCGCTGCGCGTGGCGCTGGTGCAGCTGGCTCAAGGTGCGGGCAAAGTGACTTTCGGCGAAAGTGTGCACGATGGCGATGACGAATCGCAGGATTTCGATCTGGGCACTGTTGGCTCGCAAGCACTGCTTGCCTGGGACGATTGGAACAAGGCGCAGAATCACGGCGAAGTGAAGATCGCGCGCTTTGCCACGACTGCATTGACCGCGTTGGGCGAGCCCCAGGTTGTCTCCAGCGCGCGCACTGACGCGGAATCGCCGCGAGTCGCCAGCGACGCGAACGGCTTTTGGGTGGGCTGGGCAGTGAACGATCCTTCTCCTACAAAAAAGGCAGGGCGCGCCGACGGCGGAGCCGATCCGATCGCCCAGGCGGGGCTGCGTGGTGTGGAGCTATTGCGACTCGATGCGCAGGCCCAGCCACTGGGCAGTCCAAGGCGCATCACGCCACCGGGCTCCAAGGTTCAGGAATTTGATCTCGCGGTGAACGCCAAGGGCAATGCAGTCGTTGCTTGGCGCAGTGGGGATGCGGCGCTGGGCGACGATGATGGCCCGATCGGGGTGATCGAGGTTGCAGCGTCAGGGACGGAAGAGCGGCTGGAAATCGGACAAATCGAGGGCGCTGGAGCCCCGGTATTATTGATCGATCCCGGTGCGGGAACGCCCAGCCCAGGAATGCCCAGTGCCAGAACGCCCAGTGCAGGATCGAATCGGTCGTCACTGGGATTTCTCGCCATCTCCGATCCGGGAGAGCCCGCGATACTGTTGCCGTTGTCAGCCTCGGGGCAGCCCGCAAAGCAAGCGCTGCGGGGCCAATTGGGCAACGCGACGCCCGCTGCCCTG
>DATJEQ010000496.1:0-7450 GCA_035496495.1 Polyangiaceae bacterium | reverse complement strand
GGGTGGTTCATCACCGGCATGATTTCCACATGCGTGAAGCCCAGAGCGGCGACGTGATCCGCAAGCGGTTGTGCCAGTTCACGGTAGGAGAGCGAGTGCCCCGTATCCATGTGACGCATCCAAGAGCCCGGGTGCAGTTCATAAATGGAAATAGGCTTGTTACCGGGCCAGCCGCGCTTGCGTTCTGTTAACCATGCGTCGTCGTTCCATTGGTAATCCAGCGGCCACACCACGCTCGCCGTCTTGGGGGGGATTTCGTGCAGGACGCCGTAAGGATCGGCTTTCTCAACCCGATAGCCGTTGTGAACGGATTCAATGTGGTACTTGTACAAGTTGCCGCGCCCAACACCCGGAATGAACCCCGACCACACCCCCGCAGAAGAAGGCGACAAATAGAAGGCGCTTGGATTCCAGCCGTTGAAATCACCGACAACGGACACGCGTGCGGCATTCGGCGCCCACACCGCGAACTGGGTGCCCAATCGTCCCTCATGTGCCCCAACATGCGCGCCCAGTTTCTCCTGCGCGCGCCGATGAGTGCCCTCCGCGAACAAATGGGCGTCGATTGCGCCGAACAGGGGAACGTCGCTGAGGTTCGTTTCTCTTTTAGTCATGGTGACAACCGCGTCCTTACACTCAACTGGCACATTTCAACTGGCACATCACGAGGTAGCGTTCGGCCGGGTGAGGCTTGAAAGCAGCGCCATGATACCCGGTTGCCGCTCCAGGGTGCTCAAAGAAAGCGCGGCGCGTCGGCGCCAATTGGGTCGCTCGAATTGGGTGCCGGGTACGTTCTGCGCCGCCGTTTCCAGCCACAGATCTTCCAGGGCGACCAGTAAGTAAGGTGCTTGGCTTGCCGCGAGGCGCTTTAGGATCCCAGCAAGCAAAGTCGAATCATCGGCGCCTGCGCACTCGAGGTCGTCGCGCAAGGCGGTGATGAGCTGCGCCCGCTGGGCGTGCTCATGCTTTGCCTGTTCTGAAGTCAGTGAGCCTAAAGCCACGCGATCGTCGATATCCAGACCTTGAGCGAAAGCGGCAAACGGGGGCATATCGTGGGTGTTCAACGAAGCCAGCGATCGCGCCGGCGGCGGCTGCAGTGCGGGCCGGTGGTTGTGGATGGAGAATTGCCCGACGTACATTCGCAATAGCCCGTGATCATTCATGTTTTCACGAACCTCAGGCGGCACTGTGCCCAAGTCTTCGCCCACCACCGTGCAGCCTAGCCGCGCCGATTCCAACGCAACCAAGGCGTACAACTCGTCTTTGTGAAAGCGGATGTAGGCGCCGGCGCTGCCCGGCATTCCACTGGGGATGCAGTAGATGCGGTGCAGCCCCATCACGTGGTCGATGCGCAGAATATCCGCCATCTGCATGTGATGACGCAAACACGCCTGCACGTAGGCGTAGCCTTCCTTGCGAATGGCCTGGGGATGAAGCGGAGCAAAGCCCCAATCTTGCCCGCCGTCGAAGAATGGATCCGGCGGTGCACCCGCGCTGGCATTGGGCACGAATGCATTGTCGTGATACCAGGCGTCGTAGCCGTTCGGGTGCGTGCCAATTGGTAAATCCAGATAAAGGCCGCAATTGCGCGCTTTGGCTTGACTCGCAACCACTGAGAGCTGCTGGTGAGTGCGGAACTGCGCGTACCTGTGGCAGTCGAATTCTGCGCGATCGAGATCGGAAGTATTGGAAAGAGAGGCGAGAAGCGCAGGGGGCCATTGTCGGAAATAGCCCTGGTGCTTCGTCATCACGGCACGAAAGCGGGCGTAGCGCTCGACATCAGGGCGCTCACTCACGAATCGTTGAAAGTCCTCCCGCTCACTTGAGTCGCGCAAGAAAAAATCACGACTGAGCTCCAGCAAAATCCGATGTCGCTGCTCAGCCAGGGGGCGATAATCGATCAGCCGCTCAGGGCTTTGCGCCTGCTGCTGATCGAGCTGTTGATAACCACTCAGCAAGGATTGAACGGAATGGCAACCCTGAGCCTGCGCGATTTGACCCAAGTCCAGATAGAAGTCATTCCAGAACAAACGGCTGATGGGAGAGTACGGGCTGGGGTCGAAGTTCTCATTCAAGTAGGTGGGCAAGAGCGGCAGCGTGCCCACGAAGTGAGCGCCGTGATTCGCAGCCCAATCCACCAGCGCACCCAGATCGGTGAACGTCCCCGTGCCAGGCCCCTCTTTGCGCAGTGCGTAAGTCGGTGCGAATAGTCCAAAGCACGCGGGCCTGGGTGCAAACGCCGTGCGTGGCGCGCACAGCAACCAAGTGCTTGCCGCGGCTCTCGGTATTTCCACAATCGCGCGGTGTCGACCGAGGGGCAAGGCGGGAAGCTCAATCAGTACACGGTCGCCGCCGCTGCGCGTGGCAGCGGCGCTGGGTTCGACTACCAACGAGCGACGGTCGCCGTTCTCTAACTCGAGGGTAATGCTGACGGCACGCGCCCCATTGAGCCATTGTAGATTCAACTCAATGTGCGGCGGATCGGGCTGCCAGCACACGTTGACCGGTTCGACCGGGCGCTGCGAAGCCTGGTGTAGAGCCTCTTGCAGGCGCGCGCCTGCATCATCGGGGCCCTTCATATCAACGCCCAATCGCTGGAGCAGCACGAGCAACGTCTCGGTTGACGCTTGCTTGAGTTGACCGTCCAGATTGTGGAAGTGCGGCACAATGTCGTAATGCTGAGCAAGCTCAACGAGCGCCTGCGCTGGTGGGCTCTGCATTGGTGGGCTCTGCATTAGCGAGAAAGTAGGCTACCCTGCACGGCCCCAAGGAAAAAGAGAGATTGACGGCATTTGAGCGCGCGTCTACAGCGGTGTGCATTATCCCACATGCAGTCTGTGGGTCATGAACGAGTATCGGCGTTGTGATTCCGATTCTACCCGGCAGCCCTGAGCCTTTGGGCGCGACCTTCGATGGTTCGGGCACGACGTTCGCGTTGTATTCGGAAGTGGCTGAGTGCGTTGAATTGTGCCTTTTTGACGCAACGGGCAACGAGCAACGGGTGGAGTTGCCGCGTGTGGAGGGTCATTGTTTCAGTGGCTACGTGCCAGGAGTTGGGCCAGGGCAGCGCTATGGGTTTCGCGTCCATGGCCCGTACGACACGCACGCGGGGCACCGCTGCAATCCGAACAAGCTTCTGATCGATCCCTACGCACACGCCGTGGAGGGTCGCTTGCGCTGGAATGACAGTCTCTTCGGTTACGACAGAGCGCAGGGCGATGCAGTGCTCAGTTCCAGCGACAGCGCCGCGGCTATTCCCAAGTCGTTGGTGATCGACAATCAATTCGAATGGGGCGCCGACGAACCGATCCGTCGCTCTTGGCAAGATACGATTCTCTACGAGTTGCACGTGAAGAACTTCACGGCGCAGCACCCCGCTGTTCCCGGTGAGCTGCGCGGCACTTTTGCGGGGCTGGCTCATCCCGCTGCAATTGAATATTTTAAAGAGTTGGGCATCACCGCAGTTGAGCTGATGCCCATTTTCCATTTTGAAGATGAATTTTTCTTGCACCAGCGAGGTATGAGTAATCATTGGGGTTACAACCCCATTGCGCTGCTGGCCCCGCATGCAACCTATAGCAGTGACAAGCAACCGGGCGCACAGGTGCGCGAATTCAAGCAAATGGTGCAAACGCTCCATCGCGCCGGGTTGGAAGTGATTTTGGACGTGGTCTACAATCACACCGCAGAGGGCGACGTTGCTGGGCCTACCTTGAGTCTGCGCGGGATCGATAACGCGCTGTATTATCGTCATCAGCCCCAAGCCCCGGGGCGCTATCTGGATTTCACCGGCTGCGGCAACACCGTCAATGTGCCGAATCCCCCCGTACTCAAACTGGTGATGGATAGCTTGCGCTATTGGGTGAAAGAAATGCATGTCGATGGCTTTCGCTTCGATTTGGCGTGCACACTGGGAAGGGGTTATCAAGGGTTCGACGCGCACGGAGCGTTCCTGGCCGCTGTTCATCAAGATCCGGTGCTGCGCGACATCAAGCTCATTGCTGAGCCCTGGGATTTGGGCGATGGCGGCTACCAAGTGGGAAATTTTCCGTGGCCTTGGCGGGAGTGGAATGGAAAGTTCAGGGATTTCTTTCGCGATTTTTGGCGCGGTTACGCGGCATTTGGCGGTGAGATGGCGCTGCGCTTTTCGGGCAGCGCTGATTTGTACGGGCGCGGCAAACGTGGACCTTACACCAGCGTGAACCTAATCACGGCTCACGATGGATTCACGCTACGCGATCTGGTCAGCTACAATGAGAAACACAACGATGCAAACGGTGAGCAAAATCGCGATGGCGAATCGTACAACCGCTCGTGGAATTGCGGCGCTGAGGGCGTAACGGAGGATGTTGCGGTCAACGCGCTGCGCAGCAGACAGCAACGCAATCTGTTGGCCACCTTGTTCTTGGGTCAGGGCGTCCCGCTCTTGCTTTCTGGCGACGAGATAGGGCGCAGCCAAGGGGGCAATAACAACGCGTATTGCCAAGATAACGAGATTTCATGGCTCGATTGGAACAATCAGGATCGGGAGCTGTGGCGATTTGTGCGTTCACTGATTGCGCTACGCCGTTCGCACCCCGCCCTGCGGTCCAGTTCCTGGAATTGGCAATCGGGTGCTAGCGAACAATCACCCGTGGCGTGGTTTTCAACCGCGGGACAACCCGTCGATCCCAATCACCCGGGCGATCAATCGATGGCTGCCGTGATGGCCGCATTCCTCTCTCAAAATACAGACGCGCCCGGGCAGGAAGATCACCTGATTGTGTTGTTCAACAGCAGCCAACAGCGAGCGCATTTTACTGTGCCGGAATTATTGCGTGAGATCCATTGGCAAATCGAGGTCGACACCTCTACTTCGGTCGTTGCTGACGAGCAAAGCGCCAATGACTTATTCGAGTTAATGGGGTGCTCACTGCGTGTGATGCGCAGCGTTCACTCACGCGTTGGGCTGATTAGGTCTCTTTTGCCGGTGTGATTTCTTCGGCAATCTCTTCAAGGGCCTTGCGTGCTTTGCGGCTCAGACCTTTGGGCACGTGCACGCCCACCACAACATGCAGGTGCCCGCGCCCGCGGCGATCGAGGCGTGGAAACCCTTTGCCTTCCACGCTGAGCACAGTGCCGGGCTGAGTGCCCGCTGGAACCTTGAGCGAAACTTCGGCGCCATCGGGTAACTTAAGCTTAAAATCCGCGCCCAGGGAGGCCTCGGCGAACGACACTTTACGGCGCATGATCAAGTCTGCGCCGTCGCGCTCGAACCGAGCATCTTCCTCAACTTCGACGTCGACATAGAGATCGCCCGCGGGTGAGCCATCGGGCCCTGGCATGCCTTGACCCGGAACACGCAGTCGTTGGCCGGTATCGATGCCGCCCGGAAATGTGACCACGACCTTACGTCGCTTTTCGGTGCGGCCCGCGCCGCGACACGTCTCGCAGGGCGTGGCGATCATGCTGCCCGTGCCACGGCATACCGGGCAGGTTGTGCTGAACATGATGAAACCGCGTTGGGTGTTCACTTGCCCACTCCCATTACATTGACGGCAGCGCTCCGGGCTTGTTCCCGGTGCGGCCCCGCTGCCCGAGCAGGTTTCACAGGGTGCGGCCCCGACGACTTCGACTTCTTGCTTGGTGCCGGTCATCGCCTGCTCGAAGGTGATGCTCGCCTCGGCCCGCACGTCATCACCGCGGGCAGGGCGGCGCCTCTGAGTGTTGCCAAAGCCACCGCCTCCGCCGAAGAAATCCGCGAACACATCTTGGAAGTGGCTGAAGATGTCGCCCATTCCCGCGCCTTGAAAATCGAAGCCTCCGCCCTGCACACCCGCGTGACCGAAGCGATCGTATTGAGCGCGCTTATCTCCGTCGGAAAGCACGCTGTAGGCCTCGGTGGCTTCTTTGAATTTCTCTTCAGCGCTGGCATCCCCCGGGTTGCGATCAGGGTGATGCTTCAAAGCAGCCTGACGATATGCTTTGCGCACGTCGTCGTCGCTTGCTGTGCGAGCGACACCGAGCACTTCATAGAAGTCGCGCTTCTGGGTCATACGTCAAGCAGGGTCACGGACAAATCAGACGGCCAACCTAAGTCGCCTGTGGAGGCTGTCAACTGGGCAGCTCAGTGCTCTGGGCGGTCTGCTGAGCGGGTTGTTGTTGAGCTGGCTGGGCCAAGATTTCGTTTTCGCTGCGCGGCAATGCTGAATCGGCGGACGCGCTGGCGAGCCTGTGCTCCAACTCGCGGATGGTTGCTTCAGCCGTTGCGAGCAAGGCCGCACGCTCGGCGTTTGCCAGAGCCAAGTTATCCAGGCGTGTCTGAAGCTGGGCCACTTCAGCGGGGGGCTCAGCAGTGGCCACAGACGCCAACAGGGGCTTTGCGTTCTGTCGCGAGCTGTCGAGTTCACGCACCAGATCTCCAACCACCCGCTCAGCTTCGGCGAGTTGTTGTTCAAGGCGCTGCACGACAGCAGCGCGCTCCTGCAGCAGCCCTTCCAAGCGATTCAAGTCAGCCAGCGCTTCTTCCGACCTTTCGACTGGCTGATCACTCCCAGGTACATTTCTTAACTCTTCGAGATCACCCTTCAATTGCGCTAAGCGGGCGTCCAGAGCGGTTCGCTCGCTCTTCGCGAGGGCGAGTTGAGCGTCGCGCTGACTGATCTGAGCCCCCAACGCAGCAATTTGATCCTTGAGAGCCTGGGTTGAGGCAGCACTGGAGGCTGATGTCGCCGCGGCGGCTGAGCTGGCGTTGAGCGCCGCTTGGCGTTGACTCTGAAGCTCGGTTTCCAGCTGCGCAATGTGGGCAGTCAACTTCGCCTGCTGGTCGCTCACCTGTTGCTGGTTCCCTTGCACAGCGACTGCTTCTGTCGACTGTTGCGGCGCGCTCACTGGGGGTAAGTTGAACCCCGCGAGCGGCAGCTGAACGATGGCAAACGCCTCGCCCACGACCGGTTCGTGGCTGGCCAAAGCCCAGAACCACTGTGGCTCTTCGGCACCACCCGGCATGAAGCCGGTATCGACGCTGACGTCGGCCTCGCGCTCTGCAGAAAAATCCGCAATCGCGTAGCCCACGAATGGCAACTGCCCCAACATGCGCACGTCGTTGAAGTGCTCTGCCACGTGATCGTACAGCTCGTAATAACCCAAATTGGCCTGGGAAGAGCTGCTCGCACCTTCCAAATTAGGTTGCAGCGCTGCTTGCGGACTGGGTACACCGATCACCGCGGAGCCCCGTGTTGAAACAACGCGCGCCAGCTGAAACAACGCTTCTTGAGGGTTGGGGCACGCGTTGAGATTCTCGATCACTCCGAAATCGAACGAATGATCCTGCAGTTCGGCTTCGGTTTGGGCCAGTAGCGAATAGCGCAGCTGGCGTGTTGCTTCGCGCTCGGATGTGCTCTTCGAATTCTGGGTGTCGCACACCTGGACGAAGCGCGCACCCCTGTCCAACAGCTGTTGGGGCAGGGCA
>DATJEQ010000495.1:0-5072 GCA_035496495.1 Polyangiaceae bacterium | reverse complement strand
ATGCGCGCAGCCGTTGTTCAGCACGAGACAGATCACCTCAACGGCACGCTTTTCGTGGATCGCGCCGATCCCACGAGCCTGACTTTCCTGGACGAGTACGAGCGCCATGTGCCTGCCCACAGCCGTTTCGTGGATGGGCAGCGTTTCCTGGACTGAAATCAAAGCTAGAGACCTCCAAGAAACAAACTGGTAACACCCCGGTTCGCCAGCGCTGTTATCCTGATCGATGCATGCCAATGACCGCCCCTGAAAGCCCCAACGCCGACGAGATAAGCGTGTTCGTCGCCTCGCTGCCCAAAAGCTATGCGCAGAAATACGCACCGGGCGAGATCGGGCTGCACCTGGCGGTTGCGGCGCGGCGCGGCTCAGCGCCCGTCAGCGTCGGGCTATTGCCCAACGCGCCCAATAACACCGCCGCGCTGTGCGTGATTGCTGAAGATCGCCCAGGGCTTCTGGCCACCATCAGTGGGGCTTTGATCCTGTGCGGATTCGACGTCGTCGATGCCGAGGCGTACACGCGCAAGCTCGATCACGGGCACTTCGAGGCGATGGATTTATTCTGGGTCAGGCGCCAGGGCTCTGCTGGTCACGCGCCGGCCCCCGCCGACCTGGTAACGGCGGCGGATGCGCAGCGGCTCGAAGGAACACTGAGCGATATTCTGCTGGGCAAGCAGCGTTTCCCCACCATGCCCCCCTTGGGCGAAGTGGGGCCCCCGGAGCACGCCAGTGACACCCGTGTGCGTTTCATTGAAGACAAGAGCGGTGGCCTGAGCGTTTTGGAAGTGGAAACGGGTGATCGCTCGGGGCTACTGTGGCTGCTCAGTCGCGCGCTCTTCGAGCGCAACGTGCAGATCATCACTTCCCAAGTGAGCACCAAGGGTGGCCGGGTTTTCGATCGCTTCACGGTGGTGGAATTGGACGGGTCGCCCATTGGCGATACGCGGCGCTTAGAGATTCAAGTCGCCGTGCTCAGCGCCATTGAGCCAGCCCGGCGCAAATCGGTGCTGCCGGCCGAGCAATCCCCGTCCTAAGACTGAGGAGCACTCAATCCGCGCCTTCGCGCTGTTGATGCCCCAAAGGCTCAACGTCCCAGCACGATGTCAAGCCCGGCAAGAATCGCGTTGAGCTTTGACTTTGGAATCTTGCCCACGCGGTCACTCAGTAGAGTGCGGTCCACTGCTGTTATCTGCGAAACGTTCGCGACCGAGTCTTTGGCAAGTCCAGTAGAGCGTGCCGTCAGCAGGATGTTGCCCGGAGCTTCAGCCCACCTGGTGTTGCTAGTGAGTGGAATACAGATCACTGTCCCCAACGCGCTTCGGTTGATCGCGTCACCTTGAACGACTATCGCAGGGCGACGAAACCCAGGTTCTGATCCAGCTGGGTCTGCGAAGTTGACCCACACCACGTCCCCCTGGGTGATCACCATTCCATCTTCCCAAGTACCCGACGGGCCAGCACTCGACTGGCTTGCACATCGGGCTGACCCGCGACGGCAATGGCGTCATTCCACGCGGTGGTGACGTAGTCCGGTGCATGGGCGTCGATGAACTCGCGCAAAGCGCGGCTGTACAGCTCACTGCGCGATACCTTGAGCCGTTTCGCCACGCGTTCGCTGCGCTCAAACACTTCGTCGGGAAGCGATATGGCCACTTTCATACTTTTAGTCATACCATGGGAGCCGGCTCACGCCCAGTCCGCTTTAACTGTCGAGCGCCGTCCGCCAGGAAATAACCCCGATTGGGGGCCCTGCGCCGACTAGTCCGCCGCTGCGGCGCGCTTTGGTCTGATGCGCGAATCCATCTGCCGCTTGCGTATGCGCACAGCGGCGGGCGTGATCTCCACGATCTCGTCCCTGTCAATGTACTCCATTGCAGTTTCAATGGTGTGCGCCCGTGCCGGGGAAAGGATGATGTTTTCATCTTTACCCGCGGCCCGAATGTTCGTCTGCTTCTTTTCGCGGACCACATTTACGTCCAAGTCGTTCGGACGGTTGTGTTCCCCCACCACCATGCCCTCGTAGACCTCCACACCGGGCTCAACACACATCACGCCCCGTGGTTGCAGATGATACAAGGCATAGGGAGTGGTGATCCCTTTGCGATCGGAAACCATTGAACCGTTGCGGCGCCGCGACACCACTTCAGCGCCGGGTATCCACGAGTCAAACAGCGTATTGAGGAGCCCTGTTCCTCGCGTTTCCGTCAGAAATTGCGAGCGAAATCCGATCAAGCTTTCCGAAGGCACCTTAAATTCGAGTCGCACACGGCCGTGACCCAAGACCGCCATTTTCTCCATCTTGCCGCGACGTTCCCCCAGGCGGGTCGTCACCACGCCGACGAAATCCTCAGGCACATCGATCACCACTCGCTCCACGGGCTCGCAGCGCACGCCGTCGATCTCTCGCGTCACTACCTCCGGCGTGCCCACCGCGAACTCGTAGCCCTCGCGTCGCATGGTTTCGGCCAAGATCGCTAACATCAGTTCACCGCGCCCAAATACAGTGAAGGTGTCCGGGCTTGCGGTGTCTTCAACCTTCATCGCAATGTTGCGATTCGCTTCCTTGTAAAGCCGATCCCGCAAATGCCGCGACGTCACCCATTTGCCGACTTTCCCCGCAAACGGCGAATCATTGACCAGAAACTGCACCTTGATGGTGGGTTGCTCCACCACGATGCGGGGCAGTGATTTCGTCACACTGGGGTGAGCAATGGTGTCACCGATCTGCACGGAGTCGATGCCCGCAACCGCGACGATGTCGCCCGCCACGGCACTCTCGATCTTAACGCGCTTCAAGCTCTCAAATCCGAACAACACGACCAGCTTTTGTGGACTGCTCTGCTCTTCGTGCAGCAGTGCAATCTGCTGACCGGTTGTCGCACGGCCGTGGTGGATGCGACAAATTGCAAGTTTCCCCACGTACTCGTCGTGCACGGTGTTGTGCACCAACATTTGCAGCGGTGCATCGGGGTCGCCCTTGGGCGCGGGCACCGTGGCAATGATACAGTCAAGCAATGGGGTGAGGCTGGTGCCCGGCACTGCCAAGTCTGTGGAAGCGATGCCCTCCTTGCCCACTGCATACAGCGTGGGGAACGCGGTCTGCTCGTCGCTGGCTTCCAAATCGCAGAACAGATCGAAGGTCTCGTTCAGCACTGCGTCCGGGCGGGCGTCTTGTCGATCGATCTTGTTGATCACGACAATGATGGGCATGCCCAGTTCGAGCGCCTTGCTGAGCACGAAGCGCGTCTGCGGCAGGGGCCCCTCCGCCGCATCCACCAACAGCAATGCACCGTCGGCCATCTTTAACGTACGCTCAACCTCGCCGCCGAAATCCGCGTGGCCCGGTGTGTCGATGATGTTGATCTTGTACTCGCCGTAGCGAATGCTGGCGTTCTTGGCCAGAATCGTGATGCCACGCTCCCGTTCCAAGTCGTTGGAGTCCATCACACGATCGGTGACGGCCTCGTGACTGCGGAAGACGCCCGTCTGTCGCAACATGGCATCCACCAGAGTGGTCTTGCCGTGGTCGACGTGAGCGATGATCGCGATGTTGCGCAGCTTGAGATCCGGAGTTGACATGAGGCCCTAGATTGAGGGCGCGGGTCATAGCGAGCTTCGGCCCGTGGCGCCAGATCTCAGTGTTTGGAGCGCTCTTCCTCAGAAAGTAGAACGTATTCAATCGCTTCCACCAGCGCACGCCAGCTGGCCTCAATCACGTTTTCATGCACGCCAATAGTGGAAAAATCGCGGTGATCGTAATGAAATTGGATGAGCACCCTCACCCGCGCACTGGTGCCGTCAGCGGAATTGACTACTCTCACCTTATAATCCGTGAGCTGCACTTGCCGCAGCACTGGAAATGCGGGCGTCAAAGCCTGCATCAATGCGTGACTCAACGCGTCCACCGGGCCATTGCCCTCCGCGGCGCACAGGCGCTGCTCGTCACCCACTTGCAGCTTCAGAGTGGCCTCCACCACATCCGTCCCCTCGCCTGCAGTGCCAAGGCCGTGCACGCGGTAGTAGTCGAGCTTGAACGCAGGGCGCCACGCTCCTAAGTGTCGGCGCACCAGCAGATCAAAACTACCGTCGGCTGCTTCGTACGAATAACCCTGATTTTCGCGCGCTACGATATCTTCCAAGATCTTGGCTACCAACGCGGGATCTCTCAGCGCCGGGTAGCGGTGCTCCAGTTTAGCCAACACATTGCTGCGCCCCGACATCTCGCTGATCAATACGCGACGTGTGTTGCCGACCTTTTCTGGTTGCACGTGTTCATAGGTCAACGGATTGCGCTGCATCGCACTGACATGGATGCCCCCTTTGTGCGCAAAGGCTGAATCGCCAACGTAGGGCTGATTGCTCGGTCCAGCCATGTTCATGTGTTCCCACACGCTGCGGCTGGTATCGCGCAACAGCTGCAATTTGCCCTCCGGCAAGCAGCGCTTTCCGAGTTTCAACTCCAAATTTGCGATCACTGTGGTCAAGTCGACATTGCCGCAGCGTTCCCCCACACCGTTGATGGTGCCCTGCACCTGAGTGCAGCCTTCTTCAACAGCCACCAGGGTATTGGCCACGGCTAACCCACCGTCATTGTGCACATGAATGCCCAACGCCATCTTGGGGAACTTTTCTCGCACGGCGCGCACGCCGGCAACGATGTGCTGTGTCAGTGAGCCCCCGTTCGTATCGCACAGCACAATCCGGGCCGCTCCTCCTTCGACCGCTGCTCCCACTGCCTTGAGCGCGTAATCCGCCTGGGCACGAAAGCCGTCGAAGAAATGCTCGGCATCGAAGAACACCGGCTTTCCAGTCGCTTCACGTAAGAAGCGCACCGACTCCGAGATCATCGCCAGGTTCTCTTCCAATGAAACGCGCAGGGCGTCGGTCACGTGCAGATCCCAGGATTTGCCGAAGATACAGGTGACGTCAGCCTTGCTCTCCACCAGACGAACGAGCAGTTGATCCTCAGCCGCCGTGCTGCTCGCACGACGCGTTGAGCCGAAAGCCGCAATTTTCGCGGTGCTCAGTTTGAGCGAGCGCACTTGCTCGAAATAAGCTGCATCTTTCGAACTGGA
>DATJEQ010000494.1:0-4457 GCA_035496495.1 Polyangiaceae bacterium | reverse complement strand
GGTGGTGCCCGTGCACGCAGCTCCGCCGTTGACCGCAGCGCAAGTATTGCCAGCCCCGTTGTTTTGATACGTAGCGGCTACTGCGGTGCTTGTAGTGCCGCAGTAGCCAGTGTTGGCCGTACACGCAGTATCCGTATCCCCGAAGACCTTGAACTCACGGAGCTTGACGGCAACGGGCGTCGTGAAGTGCGTCTTCGCCACGTAGAACACGCGCACATAACGCCCGGTGAAGTTGAGATCCGTGATGTTGTCGGTGTGACTCGTGGCGTTATTCTCTAGTGACTGCGCGTAGATCGAAGTCCAGGTGGCGCCCTCTGCTGTTCCCACGCCCGCGGCAGAAGTTGCGACGGAAATACTGTAGTAACCGTCATAGGTGGTGGCGTCCCAATCGAGCTGCACACGACTGATGTTTCGGTCAGCTCCTAGATCGACATAGATCCACTGCGGGTTGGCGCCGGAGCTTGGCGTCCAGAAAGTGCCCGAGTTCGCGTCCGTCGCGTTCGTCGCGGTTCCCGAAGATGCGACCGGTGAGCTAACGGTGAGCGCCGTGCCGCCGCAGGTCAACCCCTGCTGCACCTTGCCGATACTGGCCGTGGTCAACCCGCCATGCGCCGGAATGCGCACCGCCACCACGTCCTCTTTGGGCTTCTGCGAACAACTGATCGCCGTGAGCACCAACAGACAAAGCGATGCCCGCAGGAGCATGGCTTTCAAATTGGCGGCAAATGAGTTCATGAAAATCTAGTCAACGTGCAAAAAGTTGATTCAAAGGAACCACCGTGTAGGCAGTGCTGGGGCTCGACCAACGCAACGTCGCTTTGGCGTCCCCACTGTTCTCGTAATATTCCATCACTATGTCGTACTTGTGACCGCGGATCAGGGCGATGGTGCCCTGCCACGTTGCGCTCTGATCCACCCAATGATCGATGATCTTGGTGCCATCAACCCACAGCCGTACGCCGTCGTTGGTTGTGGTTTCGAAGGTGTAGTTCTCGGTTTCCAGCGGTTGCACCTTGCCGTACCAACGCACGGAGAATCCATCGGCGGGCACTAATGGATCCGGCGATTGCGCAAGCCAGGTGAAATCCACCGTTTGATCGATGCGACTGAGCGCAGGAGCGCCGGAGAGGGTCGTGTTCGGGTAGTAATCGGCAAAAAGCCCATTGCCGTTGCCGGTGGAAAGCCGGCTGGCGCCGGTATTCGATTCGCCACCCTCGACCGTGTTGCCCCAGATGTTGTTACCCTGAAGTACGTACTGACCGTCAGGGGTAATGCCGGCCCAAGCAAACCCGCGCGAATCTTGCCCCGGGTATGGCGAGGGCGGTGGGCTGTGAATATCGGTGAACGTGCCGTTCGAGGCGATGGTGGCGATGCGCGAGGAGCTCACGAACACGTTGCCCTGTGCCGACACCGAGTGGCAGACGTTGGTGCAGCTCGTGTCACCAAACGGGTTCACGGGCGAGTCGAGCGACCCCGGATCCAGCGAACGGATTGAAGTACCGGCGTTGTTGAACCAACACGACGCGCCCGCTCGTGAATCGGGTTGACGCTGATACTCGGTGTAATAGATGCGGCCGCGCAGCGGGGCCGTGGAAAAGCGAATGCGCTTTTGCACCACGTCGTACAGGGTTCCCCCAATCTCGCGCTGCACTGTCAGCAACCCGACGCTGCCAGAGGCGGTCTGATCGAAACCCGTCCACACGTCCTGAGGAATGCTCGCGCCGGGGGGATTGCCTTCGGCGTAAATCCCACTCCACTGAAATGTCGCTGCGCCCACTTGCGGGAAGCGCAGTGAAATCTTGATCGCCCCGGCAGCGCCGAGCGCCCCGGTATCCCACTGCACGCGCGGGGCGCGCATGCCACGCGGGAAAACAACGTCGTTGTAAGGGTAAAGAATGGTCGCCGTGTCGGCGCCTACTGGCGCCTGTGAGAAGATAGGCGCCGTACCGGCTGGTGCGGATCCCGTGTCGCTGATGGCGACGGAAACCACGGCGGTAGCGGCAGCCTGAAACTGCCCGCCGTTATTCACGTAAGCTCGGATCGTTTGGTTAACGGAAACCGGCGAGTAGATCGTGAGCCGACCCGTGTCGTTAATGACTGCAGTGTCGGGATTGCTCAGATCCCAGTTCGCAATGACGGTGCCGGTGTAACAGGCAGCAGGGACGAATTCAGCCGTGAACTGGGCGCTGGGGGGCACAATCGTGAGCGGCGACAGGCTCGTGATCACGAAATTCTGAGTCGCCGGAGTGATCGTCATTCCCGTGCAGCTGGTGCCCATGCCACTGCCCCCGCCCCCAATCCCGGTGCCAGCGCCTGGGTTCAACGTGAGGCCGCCCGTACCGCTACCGCCGCCGGCGCCCACGCCTACGTTGCCGGTTCCTGTACCAAGGCCATCCAAATTCGTCAGGCCAGTGCCGCCGTCTGAGCCCAAGCCCATCGCATTGTCGACGTAGTTCAAACAATACGGATCGCAGGGGTTGTCGATGCAGGCGCCCACGGTGCCCAGCGTTTGAAGACGCTGATCACCCGTCTTAATGGGGCGCGACAAATGATCGACCGCACACGCGCTCCACACTTTGTTGGCGCAAACCCGCTGCCCCAACGAGCAGATCACCGCATCGTTCAAGCGCGTGTTGACCGCTCCACAATCGATGACTTCGCCTTCCTTGTCGCAGGCGCAGCCCTCTTGCGGGGTATCACACGACTGGGCCGTCGCTGAACCTGTGGGAGGCCGCACCACCTCTCCGGGCGCGAGCTCCTGCGGCTCTGAGTTGCAAGCGGTCGCGAGCAGCGTCAGCAAAACGACACATGCGCATAGCAACGCATCGCGCCACAACGCACGTCGCCGTAACACTGTCACTGGAAGCCTCACTTCAGATACCAACCTGGCGTGATGCCCATCTTCCGCACCCATCAGACGGCAAAAAATCGCCGAGCAGTAGCGAGCAACATTCGTGCCCCACGATTGGAATAGTCTATCACAAGCGGTGTTGATGGAAGCCTATGGAAAAACGAGCGCACCCTGAGATGGATAGCGCAAAGCGGCTCTGGGCACCTGTGCAAACTGTGCGGCCCATGAAAAACATTTCAGCATGATTCATGCTACATTAGCGCCAAACGCCGCACAGGTCATTGGCGTTAGCACCGATGTATGCATGGTGGCGACAGCGCACCGACATGGCGCCATTCGTGCGAAAATCAGCGACCAACCTGGAGCCGACGCGCCTTCAGCAAGCTGGGCTTAAGCTGCGCTCAAGGCACCCGGTAGCCGACGTTGCGAGCTGCGTCTTCCACGAAGAAGATGAGATTGAATGGCCCGGCCGTGATGCCGGTGGGTTCGCTATTCAGCGCATACAACGTGCTCGACGTGGGGTGAGTAGGATCGAGTGGATCTGTAATACCCAGCATGCTCAAAGAGTGGCACGTGTACCATAGGTTATCATCAGAACCGGACGTGATCACCAGAGGCACACAACCCGCGTTGGAAACGTCGTACTCGGTGACCGTACCGGCCGGGGTGATCTGGGAAATCTTGTCGTTCTGCTCGGTGAACCACACGTTGCCATCACTACCTGCAGTGATGCCCAAGGGCGAGCCGCTGATCCCCACCGTGTATTCCGTGATGAAGCCTCCAGGGGTGATGGTGCCAATGCGCAAACCTGCTTGCTCCGTAAACCAGAGGTTGCCGTCCGGCCCGGTGGTGATGTCACGCGGGTAGCTTGAGGCATTGGGCAAAGGATATTCGGTCATTCCCGGAGTTGCGGCTGCGTCGCTGTCAAGAATCACGCGCGCCACCCTGTTACCCGTTTGCTCCGTGAACCACACGTTGCCATCTGGCCCTGCAGCAATGCCTTGCGGCCCAGTGAGCGAACTGGGAATTGTGAACTCGCTGATGTCGCCCGCGGGTGTAATGCGACCAATCATATTGGCACCGTTCTCGGTGAACCACACGTTACCGTCGGGACCTCGGGTGATCCCGTGCGGGCGCGAGCTGGCCGCCAACTGAAACTGGGTGAACGCACCTTGTGGGGTGACGCGGTAGATGCGATCCATCACAGGGTCAGTGACGTAAACGTTGCCATCCGCTCCGGCGGCAATACGCGATTCAGTGTCCGGCACGGGGCCGCCACCGTCAACGGATGGGATGGGGTATTCGATCAGCGTTCCCGAGGGACCTGGATCAAAGGGAGGCGTCACGCTGGCGTCACTCGCGCCATCCGCCGCGTCGACGTCGATGTTGCCCCCGCCGTCCGAGGCGTCGGGCATATCCGCGGTGCCACCGTTGCCGCCCGCGCCACCGCCGCCAGTGCCGCCATTACCACCACTGCCCCCGCTGCCGCCGCTTGCATCCGGTGGTTCGCCGCCGCTACCGGCGGTCGGGTTTCCGGCAGTGCTACTATCTGGACCGCCCTCAGGTGATTGGCTGCCCATGCCACCACCGGAATGACCCCCACCTC
>DATJEQ010000493.1:0-6254 GCA_035496495.1 Polyangiaceae bacterium | reverse complement strand
AAAACGTGCGCTCTGGTTTGGCAATCGCACTGATGGACTTTGAATCGCGTCGGCAGGAGCTGGCGGCTTTCACCCCTGAGCGCTTCGCACGCACCGAGCAGACGCTGCAAGACATCACCACCGAGATCGAACAGGGACACGTCACGGTGCGCGACGCCTTGCTCACGCAACAAACGTTGATTGATGCGATCCAATCACAAATTGAGGCGCGCCGCGCGTTGTGCATATCCGCTGTGCGGCTTGCGCGCGCCGCCGGCTACCCTTTTGAACGAGGTGTGAAATGAAAACAGCGTGCTTTGCCCTTGTCCTGATAGGGCTTTTGTCCTGCAACCTCTTGTCCTGCAACAGGGTCAAACAGGAAATGCAGGAGGGCAGCAAAGAACAGGTCTCAGAACACGGAGAGCGCTCCGCTCCTCAAACTGAACGCGATGAGTTGCCTCTGCGAGTGCACCTCTCCGATGAGGTCATTGCCAGTGCGGGCATCCAGACGGCTCCAGCGACCCGTGAGGTGCTCGCGGCAGTGTTGGCTTTGCCAGGCGAAATCGCCGCTGATCCTGACAAGAGTGCGCAGGTCGCCCCTCCCATCGCCGGCCGCATCGAGCGCGTCGATTTCAAGGAGGGCAGCGCAGTCAAGAAGGGCGATACCCTGGCTGTAATTCGCATTCCGGAGCTAGGAAAGCTCCGTGCGGGCTACGCGACGGCCAACGCCCAGGCCAAAGCCGCCCGCTCGAATGCGGATCGCCTCAAGTCCCTCGCCGACAAGCGGATGGCGTCCGAACAAGAAGTCATCAACGCCGAGGCGGAGGCTGTGGCATTCGAAGTCGAAGCACAAGGCAATGCGGAGCAACTCGCCGCACTGGGAGGTGGGGGAGCTTCAACACTGGTGCTCAGGGCACCCGTTTCCGGGGTCGTGTTGTCACGCAACGCCGTAGTGGGTCAACCCGTTACTGCGGAACAAACCATCGCCACCATAGCGGATCTCTCCGAGCTTTGGTTTTTAGCGCGGGTGTTCGAAAAAGATCTGGGAGCTATCCGCCTTGGAGCGACCGCAGAGGTGGAACTCAATGCCTATCCGGCCGAACGCTTCGAAGGGAGTGTCGAGTTCGTGGGCAAACAGGTCGACCCAGTGGCCCGCACGGTTACGGCACGCATACGGCTCAGCAATCGTGACGACATGCTGCGAATCAACCTATTCGGGACAGCGAGCATTGCGGTCGCCCAATCATCCAAGAAAGCGGCGACAGTGGTCGTTTCGCGCAATGCCGTCAGCGAAGTGGGCGGTCAGCAAGTGGTGTTCGTACGAGAAGCGGGCGGCGACTTCGAGCAACACAAGGTGCTTCTGGGCGCAGGTGCGCTGGGGAAAATAGAAGTGCTTGCCGGTCTGCGTGAAGGCGAACAAGTTGTCGTAGAAGGCGTCTTTACGCTGAAGAGTGCGATCCTTAAGAGCACCTTCGCCGAGGAAGAGTGACGCATGTCCTTCCTAGGAACCATCGTCAACTGGTCGTTGAACAACCGCCTGGTGGTGCTCGTTGCGGCGCTGCTCTTCACTGTGTTCGGTTTACGCTCGGCCGCCACCCTTCAAATCGATGCCGTCCCGGACGTCACGAACGTCCAGGTGCAGATCATCACCACGGCGCCCGCTCTTTCACCGGTTGAGGTCGAGCAATACGTGACGACGCCAGTCGAGCGGGCCATGGCTGGCTTGCCTAAGACAACGGAGGTTCGATCCATATCGAGGTATGGCTTGTCGGTCGTGACGGTCGTGTTCGCTGATGGCACGGACATCTATTTCGCACGTCAGCTGATTAACGAACGCATGAGCGAAGCTCAGCAGGCCGTTCCCAATCAGTACGGGAGGCCAGAGATGGGGCCCATATCCAGCGGACTCGGAGAAATTTATCAATTCACCGTGAAGAATCCGGCGTTGACCTTAATGCAACTCGAAGAACTGCTGGACTGGCACATCGCGCCGCTCTTGCGTTCAGTTCCCGGTGTCGTGGAGGTGAATAGCTTTGGCGGCGAGGACCGTCAATATCAGGTGGTGCTGGATCCCAAACGCCTTCAGGCCGCAGGGGTATCCGTCGCTGAGGTCGCCAATGCGATTCAGAAATCGAACGCCAACATGGGTGGCGGATACATCGAACACAACGGCGAGCACTTCGTGATCGGAACCGACGGTCTCGTCAAGAGCCTTGATGATCTGAAGGCGGTGGTGATTGACGCGACGCGCGAAGGCGTTCCGATCACGCTCAGTACAGTTGGCGATGTCCAGTTTGGTCCACGCTTGCGACGCGGAGCTGCTTCGATGGATGGAGAAGGCGAGACGGTGATCGGAGTGACCCTGATGCTATTGGGGGAGAACTCGCGCACGGTGACCGGCGCTGTGAAGCAGAAGCTGCTCGAAATTCAACCGTCGCTCCCACCAGGGACCCGGGTGGAGGCATTTTATGACCGTTCGGTCTTGGTCGAGCACACGATTGGGACCGTTGCAAGAAACCTGGCCGAAGGCGCCGCACTGGTGATCTTGGTGCTGTTCGTGCTGCTCGGCGATCTGCGCGCCGGGCTGATCGTTGCGACGACAATTCCCCTCGCGATGCTATTCGCCGTCACCGCAATGAACCTGCTCGGGCTGTCCGGGAATCTGATGAGCCTCGGTGCCATCGATTTCGGGTTGATTGTGGATGGTGCGGTCATCGTCGTAGAGAACACCGTACGACGCATGGGCGAGCAAAGGAGCGCACTGGGCAGAACCCTATTGCCAGCAGAGCGCATCCTGGTCACTCGGGATGCGGCACTTGAGGTGCAATCCGCCAGCGCGTTCGGCGGTGCGATCATCGCAATCGTCTATCTGCCGATTCTCGCGCTGACCGGGCTTGAGGGGAAGCTTTTCAGGCCGATGGCGTCGACCGTACTTCTGGCGTTGCTGGGCGCTTTCATTCTGGTGCTCACCGTGATCCCGGTGTTGACGAGCTACTTGGTTCCGAAGCCCGCACAGCACGATACCTGGCTGCTTGGAATCACTCAGCGCTTCTTCTCACCGTTGCTCGCACGCGCGATACGGCATCGGGCATTGGCTGTTGGTACGGCGGTGGTCCTGCTTGCTGGCGCGTTGATCGTGTTCACCCGAATCGGTGCCGAGTTCGTACCACAACTCGACGAAGGTGATTTTCAGATCGAGGCGCGACGCCTGACGGGAGCGGCGCTGAGCGAATCGGTTGCCACCGATCTGCGTCTGGAAAAGGTTCTGCTTGGGATTCCGGAGGTCGCACACGCTGCCAGCAGAACAGGGTCTCCCGAGGTGGCCACCGATCCCATGGGGCTTGAGCAGAGTGATATCTTCGTGATGCTCAAAGAGCACTCGCTGTGGCGTCCAGGCGTAACCAAGGAGGGACTCGCTCAAGAGATCGCGCAGCGCATGGAGCGTTCAGTTCCAGAGATGGCGGGAAGCGTTTCGCAGCCAATCCAGATGAGAACCAATGAACTCATTGCGGGCGTCCGATCTGATGTCGCGGTGCTTGTCTATGGCCCCGATCTCGCACAGCTTGCTGAGCTTGCACAACGCGGCACCGACATCTTGAAGAACGTGCCGGGTGCCGTCGACGTGCGCGCAGAGCAAGTCGATGGACTAAGATATCTCAATGTACGACCCAATCGAGCCAAGCTCGCGCGCTACGGCCTCAGCGTCGAGGACGTGAATCAGATCGTGGAAACCATTGCTGTGGGTCACGCCGTTGGCGAAGTGCTTGAGGGTGACCGTCGCTTCGGGATCGTGATCAAGACCGCGCACGGTTTCTCGGGAGACATCGACGTGTTCAGGGCATTGCCCTTGAAATCCACAGCGGGTCAGAGTGTTCCTCTTGGGGACGTGGCTGACGTCGACTTCATTGTTGGCCCCGCACAGGTCAGTCGCGAAGCGCTCTCGCGACGAATCACGGTAGAATTCAACGTTCGAGGTCGAGATCTGCTGTCCGTGGTGCGGGACGCGCAGGAGGCATTGAACAAAGAGCTGGCCTTGCCCACTGGATACCACATTGAATGGGGCGGCCAATTCCAGCACTACACAGAGGCAAAGGCCAGGCTCGGCGTCGTCATCCCACTCGCGCTCGGGCTCATCGCATTCTTGCTGTGGATGGCGTTTCACTCCACGCGAGCGGCAGCATTGATCTTCTTGAACGTGCCCTTCGCCATTATCGGCGGTGTGGTCGCTCTCTGGGTGCGCGACATCCCATTTTCTATTTCCGCAGGCGTTGGCTTCATTGCACTGTTCGGCGTGGCCGTGCTGAACGGCTTGGTGCTAGTGGCATTTGCCCGCCAACTGCAACAACAGGGCCTCAGCGCAGTCGAAGCGATTCAGCAAGCGGCGACGCTGCGCTTGCGGCCTGTGTTGATGACAGCCTTGGTGGCTTCACTGGGATTCTTGCCAATGGCGCTGTCCACTGCACCAGGAAGTGAAGTGCAGCGCCCGTTAGCCACAGTTGTGATCGGTGGGTTGATCACCGCCACGTTGCTCACACTCCTGGTTCTCCCAGTATTGTACGGCTGGTTTCAGGGGCGCGCCGCCTCCAGCGCTCATGGGGTGACCCGGATCTGAAAGTGCGGTTTCTCGCCAGCGGGTGATTGGGAACAAAATCGCTAAATTGACCGACTCCTGCTCGGCGACCGTGCTTTCTTGCTGGGGACCTCGATGATGCGCACCGGCATAGCGGGTTTTCTGCGGAGCACCAGCAGGTGTTCGTAACGCGGTTCGCCCTTGAAGGCACGACGTGTGGGGTCGTGGAAATGGGGGCGTTCTTGCGAGCCGATGGCACCCAGTTCGAAGCCGGCTGCTTGTGCGATTTCAGTCACCACTTGATCCGTGCGCAGTGGGAAATCACCGAGCGCTGAATCCGCGATCACCAACGCAACCGGTTTCTTCGGCTTCACCACTCGCGCCAGCGTGCGCAGGGCTGCGCCGAAATCGCCGCGCCAGCGCTCGAGCGCAACTTGCGGCTCCATGCGGCCTAATTGACGGCGTGAGCCGATTTCGTTGCGGGCGAGTTGACTCGCATCGAGGCCCAGCCAGTGCAATCGGTGCGAGTGGTGCGTGAGGTAGTCGAAGACGCCAGGATACGGCGGTGAACTCACCACCAAATCGATGCTGGCGGGATCCACACCGGTAAGACGCCGAGCGTCCGTAAGCACCACTTGGGCGCCCACACCGGGTGGGATCAGTTTGGCGAACTGAGCGGATTGACGACACACTTCCTTCACTTTGAACAAGAAGGCGCGAATGGCGAATCCTGAAGCCAGGCGCCGTGGGCCCAATTTGCCGCTGCTGTCGCCAAGGCTCCTGCTGACCTTGGTGAGAATCGAAGAAAGGATGAGCCGCAACACCTGGCGGATGGCTTCCGGCTCTTCCACAATTCCCGCGCTCAAGCCATCAAGCTCAAAGAGAATATGCGGATCATAAGGGGCGCGCTCATGGGCCAGGTAAGTGCGCGTGGGGCCCAGGCGTAACTGACGGCGATCTTCGGCGTAGGCGCTGACGCGCTCCGCGGCGTCCATCCATTCGGTGCGCTCTGCGGCGGTGGTGCGCTTGGTCTTGAAACGAGCAAGTTCACAAGCAAGCGGATTGAGATCGATGCCCACCGCATCGCGCCCCTGAAGCAGCGCTTCAACCAGCACCGTGCCGCTGCCACAGAATGGATCTAAAATCGTGTCACCTGGCTGCGAGAGCTTTTCGATCAGGCGCCGGGCTGTCACCGGGTGCAACCGCGCGGGGTAGCTGTGAAACCCATGAACGTGATCGCGCACGGACTTTTCATCACTGCTCACCTTCAGGGCCCACTCAATCACGGGGTAAAGCTCGGTCGCCGGCCCCAAACAGCGCACGGCGCCACCCACGTGGCTCAGTGCGCGTCGCTCACGCCGCGGCTGTGGTGGGGGTGGAGGTGAGGAGGCCTTCTTGCGCGTCCCCTCGCTTTTGCGGCGATCAGCCTTGCTCTTATTCTTGTCGGGCATGGTCGCTTCGAAGGGATTGCTTTTGTGGGTCACAGGCTCGCCCGGGGGCCGCCAGTGCGCTATAGCCGAGTGCGCTATAGCACCTTCGCTCAACTTTCACGGCATCTTGCATGGTTTCCGCCGCCACTTCAGGCACGATTCGAGAGCGCCTGGCGCGCGAAGTAGGTCGGCTCGACAAGCAAGGCGGGCAGCCCGTGGGGCTGTGTTACCCCTCACCGTACTCGGTGGGCATGAGTTCACTGGGGTTTCAGCAG
>DATJEQ010000492.1:0-5435 GCA_035496495.1 Polyangiaceae bacterium | reverse complement strand
TCGTGCCAGTAAGCGCCGTGCAATGCGTAGCCTTCGTAGAAATACTGCACGTACGGCACATCCCTCAGATCGAACTCGTCGCCCACCTCATCGCCGTCCATGGTGACGCTCACATGCTTGGTGTGAATGCGGAATAACCCTTGCACTGTTGAATGCGTGGTTTTGGGGTCACCCATGCCGTCCGCACCGGTGGACACCAACGTGACGAACACCGGTGTGCTGCCTTCGTAAGCGACCAGCGTTTGATCTTTGAGCGAAATATCGATCCACAGTTGGCCTTCTTTGGCCCAGTTGGGCGCTTGCGCGAGCGGTTCGACGCGCAACGCATTGTGCGCCGAAATCCATTCACCGCTAGCAGTCTGCAAGTACTCGTGCCCCGCCACTTTCTCGACGCGACCGTTCACCGCCAGCCCTTCGCGATCTCCCAGAGGTCGCACGATTTGAAAGCCGGTTTTGGGATCACCTTGATACAGCAGGGCTCCCTTAGAGCGACTGAATACCACGGGCAGCGTAGCGCCACCGCTGAGCGGCAAACCGTGGAACCGACTGGGAGCAATGCGTTCCAATCGATCCAGCGCCACCACAGAGAGATCCGTCGTGAGTCCAAAGGCGCGCCCGCCCGCATCAAACAATGAGAGTAGCGCAAATCCACTTTTCGCCACGGCCTGACCGGCACTGAGCACCAGTGGATTTTGCCTGCGGCCGCTGTAATGGAGCGACGATTGCCCCGCGCTCAAGAACTGAGGCACTGGTGCAAGCCCAAGCTCTGTCCAGTCTGTGGTTTGTTGGTAACGCGTGTGCTGAGCGAAGTCGGGTTCCGTCTGTCGTTGCTCGTCGGGTGTGGGAATGCGCGTGTAAAAAAATGGAGCGGGGTTGCGCGACCGGCCGTACTCGTAAGGCAGCGGCCGGGTGCGATCGGCGCGCAGTGCGGTTGCTTCTGCCAGCGCGTCGTTCACGTCCAACGACGCCTCTTCACCCACGCACACGAATCCGCGCGGCTCGACGCCATACCAGCCGCTCTTGCACCCCACGAACCCCGCCGGCTCGCTGCTGCGACGGACCACGGCGCCTCCGCGCAGGTAGCCGAGCTTCGCTGATTTAGAATCGGGCGCGCTGTAGATGCGCGTTTGTTTGGCGGTAGCCATGAGTTCGAACACGGCTTGCTCCCCCGGTGCGCCCGCATCGGGCGCGAGCGTCGTGGGCTCTGCGTTGCCAGGCGGCGGCGTTACCGCGGGTGCCGGCGGTGGAGGAGCGGCCGCGAATGCGACCCTTGAAGCAACCAAAACCGCCGATGCGCGGAGCGGGCTTTGCGAAGGTCGCCGGATGGGGCGCTGGGCGCGATCCAACAATGCTCCCCCAATCACCGCCAATCCAATAATGTAAAGTACTGAAACTACTCGCCTTTTAAACCGATGTGCGGCGCGGCGAGGCAGCATGCCCCGACCCTAAAGAAACGGCAACGCCTGGCCCAGTTTCAGGCCCAGATTCACCGTGCCCCGGGCGATGCCCGAGGCACCTCGTTGTGTTACCCCTGCCGGGTGAAACGTCGTGTCAGCCTCGGCGCTTCAGGCCCACTAAGAACACCTCGCTACTCACGCTGCGGGTCCCCTCAGGGCGGATCACGCGGCAGCTCTCGTAGAGCGCCGTCACAGCCTTCTTGGCTTGGGGGAAATCCCCGCTCATGAAGATCTTGGCGACGAAATGCGACCCTTTGCCGCCGAAGCGCTGCGCTATTTGGAGCGCGGCCATGCTCAACTCGAAGCTCAAGGCTTGATCGCGGCTTTTGGCACCGCTGGTCTTGGGTGCCATGTCGCTGAGCACCACGTCAAACCCTTCGACTTCGCCCAGGGCTGCGCTGAGGGCGGGGCTCGGCTTGAGGGCGTCGCCCTGCACTACGGTGACATTGGGTGCAAATCGCTGAGTGATCTCGGAAAGGTCAATTGCAAGCACTTTACCCTGCGGGCCAACCTGCTCGCTCGCGTACAAGGTCCACGAACCGGGCGCTGCACCCAAATCCAACACGCGTTGACCCTTGCGGAGTATCTTGCAACGCTGATCAATTTCTTTGAGCTTGTACACGCTGCGCGCCGGGTAGCCTTCGGCGCGAGCTTGCAGGGTGCGCGCGTCGGCACGGGCGTAAGGGTTCTTTGAGCGATTCACCCCGCCACCTCAACGAGTAGACTCTTGACCGCACTGTGCCCTTGGGCGTCGCAACAATCTTGAGGAGGCTTCAGCGTTTCAATGCGTCGCACGGTGCGCCGAGCCAATACAGCCGCCTCTTTGAGCAACCCGATCATCTGCGTTTGGACAGTGCCGCGGTGGTTCAACACGGATAGCAGCGTCCCCTTTTCAGCGAGCACAGACAGTGCTCTGGCCGCCAGCTGAACGTAATCCCGCGTGACGCTGAAGGTGCCCTTGCCCACGCGGGCAAACACAGGGGGATCGAGCACCACCCAATCGAAACGATCCCCGCGCTTGTTGGCGCGATCGAGCCATTTACGCGCATCGTCTTTAAGCAGTCGGTGGCGATCGCTGTGGCAGCCGTTGAGCGCCAAGTTCTCGCTACTCCGCTTCAGCGCGCGTGCCGAAATGTCGACGCTGACCGTTTGCGTCGCGCCACCCAGTGCCGCAGCCACCGTGAACGAGCCCGTGTAGCAGAAAAGATTGAGCAAGCTCTTGCCAGTGCACTGAGAGCGAACTTTCTTACGGTTGTCGCGCTGATCCACGAACAACCCCGTGGAAGCCCCCTCCCTCAGCCAGATCAGCGCCTTTTGCTCGTCTTCATGCAGCGCGAACTCTTGGGGCGCTTCGACTCCACTGAGCAATTCACTGGGCGCCTGTCCCCGAGCGGCGCCCTGCGAAGTCACCTCATGCCGCTTCAGATAAACCCCACTCAACCCCAACCGCAGCAGCGATGCTGCAACTTCCGGCAGTACCCCCAACGCCTTTTCGTCGTACAAGAGCAGCGCGGCATAGTCCCCGTAGATTTCAACACTCACGCCTGGGATTTCCCCGCGCACCTCGTCGATCAGGCGATAGGCATTGGTGTGCTCGCGCACGGGCGCGGTGCGGCTGAGCGCAGTGCTCAGCAGCGAATCGAATGCATCGTTTTGCGCGACTGTCACCTTGTTGGTCACAGGGGTGACCCCGTCACGCGCCGTTGTCGCAGGATTGCGACTTACGACTTCGGCAATCCGCCGCGCTTCTTCACGGCGCCGCGCACTTCGACGAGCGCATTGCGCGCACCGGGGACGCCGCCGCGCACGAGGATCAGGTTCTGCTCGGGGAGCACACGCACGACGGGTTGATTGAGCACACTCTTGGTCACGTTGCCGTGTTGACCGGGCATGCCTTGACCCAAGAAAGTGCGGCCCGGAGTCTTGCGGCCACCGATTGAACCGCCGTGACGTTGGTACTCGTGGGTACCGTGCGTCTGACTGCGTGAACCTTTGAAATTGTGACGTCGCATTACACCGGTGAACCCGTGACCACGCGAGATGCCGCGCACATCGACGAATTGGCCTTGGGCGAACACCGCATCCACACCCAACTCAGCGCCCACCTCGTATTTAGCGGCTTCTTCGACGCTGCAGCGGAACTCACGCAAGGTGCGCTTCGGAGTGCCGCCGGTCTTCTTGTAGAAACCTTGCAGCGGCTTGTTCGTGTGCTTCTCTTTGCGCACGCCGGTACCCAGTACCAACGCGGTGTAACCGTCTTTGTCTACGGACCTCTTGGCGACCACGACAGGGCGCGCCTCGATCACGGTGCACGGAACGACAGTGCCGTCTTCCTCGACGACTTGTGTCATTCCCAACTTGAGGCCAATCACTCCGGGGTGCTGATTCATCTTAGTCTCCTGCTCGCCGCCCGAAGGCATCTGGCGCCCCAAGCTACGCCCAACTGGCGCATGGGCCGCCCACACAAGGCGCCCGAGGGGACGGCGGAATTAGCCCCACCGCCCCCCTTCGTCAAGGAAAAGCACCATTTTTCCGGGGATTATGGACTTTGGGCGTCCCTTTCGGGCCTGCACCACCGGCCATTGACGAGCGCCGGCCCAAGTGCATAATGCCGCACCCCGAATCGCCCCAGCGGCCCGAATCGCCCGAGCAGACCCATGGCTAGCCCTTCCCTCAAAATTCAACAGCTTGAAAGCGCCCAGCTCAACCAGGGCCTCCCCTCCTTTCGCACCGGCGACACCGTCGCGGTGCACTACAAGATTGTCGAGGGTGACAAGCTTCGTGTTCAGGTGTTCCGTGGCGTGGTTATTAAGCATCGCCACGCGGGCGCACGCAGCACCATCACCGTACGCAAGCGCAGCTTCAGTGTAGGCGTGGAGCGTACTTTCCTGCTGCATACGCCCCGGCTTGAGAAGATCGAGTTGGTTTCCCGCGGTTCGGTGCGCCGTGGTCGCCTGTACTACCTGCGCAAGCTGGAAGGTAAGGCCTCCCGGGTTCGCGAAAAGCAGAACACCACCGAGGACTGATTCGCCTTTGGGGCCCCTTTTCTGGGCCTCCCTGCACGTTGGCTTTGCGGCTATGCTGGGGCTGCGCGCTGCATTGCGCGAGAATGCCCCACAGGGGTGCGGAGGCTGAATGATTCAGTGCCGAATTTGCGGAGGGCAGAGCGATCCTGCTGCGCGCTTCTGTGTGAAGTGTGGCACTGCGCTCGCCCCGCGCCCTCCCGCCGGCAGCATCCCCACGCCCGATCGCGGTGCGAGCCGGGTGGGCAGCCAGCCGCGCATGACCGTGCAGCCGCCAAACCCGGGAAGCGGGCAGCTGCAGATTGGGCACCCACCGGTCTCTACCACTGCGGCGTTCGCACAGACATTCCAACCCACAGAATCCGTGGCGCCGCGCATTGTGCAGCCGGCCGCACCCAGCTGGGATCCATTGACGATACCGCAGGACGCCCCGCGCACCTTGGTGGGGTTCTTGATCAGCTACGAGATCAATCCGCTCGGTCAGTACTGGCCGATTCATCAGGGGCAAAATCTAATCGGTCGCCAGGGCTCGGGGTTACCGCTTGCGATTGAAATCGGTCACCCCACCACTTCATCCAAGCATGCCCTGCTCTATGCCATCACCTCGCCGAATCGCGTCGTGTTCGAAGATGTGGGGAGCACCAACGGTTCATTCGTGAACAACAACTATTTACCTCCCGGCCTTAGGAAGGAGCTTCGCGACGGCGACTCGCTTCGGTTGGGGTTATTCAGTGCAGTTGTGAAACTGGTTTGATTGTAACGCCATCAGGTAATTCTCAAATGAAAGATAGCCGCTTGAATCTCCCACCCTTGCTCCTTGCCCTGTGCGCGCTGCTCTTCGGCCTTTCTCTGCAACATGTTGCTCAGGCAGCCCCCGAAGCCCACATTCTGCGCATCGATCCGCGCGCCATGCAGGACAGCGGCGACCCGGTGATCACCACGGTGGTCGAAGTTG
>DATJEQ010000491.1:0-4864 GCA_035496495.1 Polyangiaceae bacterium | reverse complement strand
TGGGACGTGAACGAAGCCTGGAAGCACATCATCGGCAAAGGCCACGGCGACAAAGTCGCCGACGCGAAGTAGCGCATCGATTCCCGTGGCATCGGGGGGTGGCCGTGATACGCAGGCGCATCATGCACGGTCGCTTTCGATGCAACGCCTGGCTCACCTTGCTTCTGGCGTTGAACGGCAGCGCTTGCGATCGTGCGCTCAAGACAGCGGGGGATGCGGGTGCGACTAGAGTCCGTGAAGTTGATGCAGGGGATCACTCCGTGAGCGCTGGCGGCGTCGCTGCTGGCGGAGCTGAGGCGGGCGGTAGTGCAAACGGGGGCGCCGGCGGTGCAAGCTTGGGCGGCAGTGCAAGCTTGGGCGGCAGTGCAGGCGGCCCGCCGTGCACGACGATCCCCTTTGTGGATGAGTTGCGCCCAGGTGACGTCCCAGCGCCCGAATGCCCCAGCACGGAATTCGACGTGCAAACCGACATTGCCTACGCTCCGGGCCCCGCGCACCTTCTCGATCTGCGTCTGCCCCTCGTGGGGATGGGCCCTTTTCCCACGGTGATTTGGGTCCACGGTGGAGATTGGGACAGTGGGGACAAGAGCGACGAGAAAGAAGCCGAGCGCGTCTTGTGTCACGGCTATGCGCTGGCTTCGATCAACTACCGACTGGCAAGTGAGGCGCCGTTCCCCGCTCAAGTTCAAGACATCAAAGCCGCCGTTCGCTTTTTGCGCGCCAATGCGGTCCAACTCAATCTAGAGCAGCAGCATTTCGGGGTGTTTGGCAGCGCAGCGGGGGGTCACTTAGCGGCTTTGGTGGGCACTAGCAACGGTGAGGCCCAATTTGAAGATGCGGCTCTGGGCAATGCGGATACATCGAGCGATGTGCAATCCGTGGTCGACTGGTACGGCCCGGTGACATTTTCATCGATGGACGAGGAACTGGTGCAACAAGGTTGTGACGCCATTGCCGACAACCCCAACTCCCCAGAGAGTCACTTCCTGGGTTGCACATTGGGCACCACGGCGTGCGCGGGCAAGGCCGCACTGGCCGACCCCCTCACGCACATCGACAATCATGAGCCGCCCTTTTTGATCGCACACGGCACCGCCGATTGCACCGTGCCCCTCGCGCAGAGCGAGCATCTGTACAATGCCCTACATGACGCCGGCAATTGCGCCACCCGGGCCAGGATCACCGACGCAGGCCACGGCGGAGCGGAGTTCGACGCCTTTGCCCCCCAAGATCTCCTGATCCGATACTTGGACGAAACCCTGTCGCGCTGACGCGCCGGCCAGCGCGGGCTGGGGTGCGGGTTGTTATTTCGAATCGCCGTTGCGGGGCGCTTCTACGGCTTCGAGGCGGCGTGTGACGTCGGCGCGAAAGCCTTGCAGGTCGCGCAACAGGGTTTCGATGCCGAGTTCGTTCTTGAGGTTCACACGGAAATCGGTTTCGGCCTGGGCGCGGTCTTTCAACTGCTGGCGGTTCTGGCTCATCATGATCAGTGGGCCTTGCAGGGCTACCAGCACGCCCAACAGCAGATTGAAGAACACATACGGGTATTTATCGAATGCTTGGGGCAGCATGGAATTGAGCAAGGCCCAGCTCGCAGTGAATGCGATCAAGCAAATGATGAATGTCCAGCTTCCGTTGAGCTCCGCAACGCGATCGGCGAGTCGTTGGCCGAGCGTCAGATTCTCTTCAACCTCTTTGACGGCGTCCTTTGCGGCGCGCTGACTGAGCATTGCGTTTGTTTCTCGCAACCGCTCGGCGAGTTCACTCAAGATGGCGATTGTCGCCGCTTTCGAGCGGCTGAGGTGATCGGTGAAATCATCGCGACGCAGCTCGAGTAGCTCGGTGTGGGGATCCGTCGCTTCCACGCTGGCGGAGCGGGGTTTGTCGTCGAACAGCGAAAGCTCCCCAAAGAAGTCGCCGGGATGCAAATCTTTCAAAACGACACGGGGGGCGTCTCCTTCCCCTGGCAGGAAGACTTGCAATGTTCCTGAGCGCACGAGGTACATCGAAGAGCCGGAATCGCCCATGTTGAAGACGAGCTGACCCTTGGTGAGCGACAGCTCCACGAGCTTCGTCGCGAGCGCCGCGATGTCCGGCGCAGCCATCGTGTCGAACAAAGCATTTTGGGCGAGCAGCTCGGCGGGGGTCGCCATAGAGGACACCTCGTATAACCCGACCCGGGTTGGATTTCGACCGTAGCGGATTTCTGGAGGGTTGTCGCTAGCAGGCGGCCTCAAGAATTTCCCCGGCTTTTGCAAAGAATAGAGCCATTTCGCTCCACTTTATGGCGCGCGGGGACGTTGCTCGGTCGCGTCTCGTGCCCCAAAGTTCACAGGTCGCTAGCCCCGAGGACGGCATCGCGCGAGGCGGCAATCGGGCATTGGGTGAAAGGCACAAAACGATGAGAACAAGAAACATGTTCACAGGTGTGGTCACAGTGGGTCTGTTGGCATCCATTCCGGCGTTCGCCGGCGGCGGAGTGTTGGACGCGTGCAAAGCCGAACTCAAGCAATTCGCTTGCAACGCGACAACTGAGGAGCAGGCGCACCAGTGCCTTGAGCGGCACGAACAGCACGCCAAGAAGGACGACGGCTTCAGCCACGCCTGTTACGAGGCCCACGAGGCCTACGAGAAGAGAATGAGAAAGATGGAAAAAGGCGAACAGCACTAACAGCCCTAACAGCACTGCCCGCAAGACGGCGGTTAGCACCGTCGATCATTTCTGCATCACGATCACACCGTGAACACCGTCACCGCCATTGCCGTTGCCGGTGATCGCGACAGTGACCGCCAGCCGATCTTCGTCGTTCCCGAGCACAGTGCCTTGCACGTACGCGGTGCAGGTCACACCCGTGCAAGCGGCACCGGTGTTGATGAGCGTGAGCACGCCACCGAATGTTCCGGGGCGCATGTTGGGATCGGTGTCCAAGTCGATCTCAGAAGTCGCAGGGGCGGCAGTGCCTCCGGTTGTCGTCAGCGTGTAGGTGTCGCCACCGATTGTGATGCTGAGATCCACCGCGACCTTCTTGTTTGTGAAGTCGACTTTGGCCGTGCCAGTGGAAGTGCCAGGATTTGCTGTTCCTCCCTTGATCGTAGGTTTGGACGCCGCCAGCGTGGTGTAGGCGATGTTGCCGCTTGCGGGCAGCGCAGCGTCCATCAGCCCAACCACGTAGTGGAAGCCTTCTTTTGCACCGAACGACAGGGCGTTCCCGTAGAACGCGCCGCCCAGCTGGCCGCCGTACAGCCTACCCAGCGCTGCCGTTGAGTCTACGAACAAGTCGGTTGCGCTGCAGCTGCCGCGTGTCGGGCTCTCCATAGTCGACAGCATGCCGTTGAACAGGCGGGCGGTGTACGACTCCAGTGTCCCATTGGCATCGAGCGCGGCCACAATCTTTGTTCGTATGTCAACGCCGGCGCCCTCCGCTGAGTACACGATCGCGATGTCGCCGCCCCCGAAAGGCGCTACCCCGCCAGCGTCACCCAATGCGCCCGCATCACTCGGGCCACCATCAGCGCCGCTGGCATCCGCTGCGCCCGCGTCGGTCGTTGCGCCCGCATCGGTCGTTGTGCCTGCGTCGCTTTGCGGGTTGATCGCGGCGTCACCCTGGCCACCGCCCTGGTGCCCGCCCGTCGAACCACCGCTGTGGCTGCCGGCGTCCCTATGTGACGTCACGCCACCGGCTCCGGTTGCCGCATCTGCAGAACTATTTGAATGGCCACTGCTGCTGCAACCCGCAGCCGCAAGACAGAGGATCAAACCCAAGCAAGTATGCTGTGCCTTCATGCCCCATCGCGTACCTCAGATCTTGGGCGGCAACAAGCATCCGCTCGGAATGCACATCTCATCACGGTGAAATGCCAGGTGGGTGCAAATCAGTTAGAATCACGCGGTTCTGCTGACACGCATGCCTCCCATATACAGAGCATCGAGTTTGGAGTTAAGCAGGAAGCGCAGTGCGTCGCCTGGCGTTTCCACGATGGGTTCCCCGGGGCCGTTGAAGGAAGTGTTGAGGATTACTGGTACCCCAGTCATGGCGAAGAAATGTTCGATCACGCGGAAGAACTCACCGCAGGAGGGGTCCACCGTTTGAACCCTTGCAGATCCGTCTGAGTGAGTGATGGCGGGGAGATCGTGGGAGCGCACGGTTCCTGTGAACAGCATGTAGGGAGAGCGGCGAGGCAGACCCTGAAACCACTTTTCAGCTTCTGATTCCAGCACTGCGGGCGCGAAGGGCCTCCATTTTTCACGGCCTTTGATCAGATTAACCCGCTCCCAGTTTGCACCCTGACGTGGGTCGGCAAGGACGGAGCGATGACCGAGTGCCCTAGGCCCAATTTCGCTGCGCCCTTCAAACCAGCCGATCACTTTATCGGCAGCGAGATCTTCTGCAGCAGACTGTGCTGCGTCGGCACAAACGCTGAATTGCACTTTGTGCCCGGCTTCCTGGAGCGCTGCCGGGATAGCGTCGTCCGGGGGTTTGACCCCCAAATAAGGATCGGCCCCCGCCTTATGAGCGTGACTGGGAAGCGGCTGATCGAGGACATTGTGGTACAGCCAGCTCGCGGCACCAATGGCCAGCCCGCTGTCGTCGCATCCGGGTTCCACAAAAATATTTCGGAATCGGCTTTCCCTGAAGATCCGACTGTTGGAAGGACAATTGAGGGCGCAGCCGCCGGACAGTGATAAATTGTTCGTCTTTAGTCCGATTTTTTCTATGACTTTCGCGAGCGCGTCCACGGCGACCAGATAGGTTTCCTCAAAGACCTTTTGCGTGCTCGCAGCAATGTCCACATTGATCGGAGCGAGCACTTGGTCTGGTTTTCCGAAAGGCTCCAGATCGTAGCCCATCTCACGGGCGAGCTT
>DATJEQ010000490.1:0-3982 GCA_035496495.1 Polyangiaceae bacterium | reverse complement strand
CTGAAATCGCCGCAGATATCAGCTCTGGCGAGCGAGAATTGTTGCGCATTTTGGGCGCGAGCGACGGCCTGCAAGTGGGCGAAGATCGTCGCATCACCGCGCATCACTTGGCGAACGTGCTGTTCAACGACATGCGTGGCGGCGTATTCGCTGAAGGCTACCAAGTTGAGCGCGATGATTTTGTGAGTTTTTTGGGGGAACGCAATCGCGTCGTGCAGCGTCGCGTGCTGCCAGACTTGCAGGCTCTCCCCGCTGCCACCAACTTGTCGGCGCTCGTGGATCTCGCTGCGGCCAAGAAAGACGCCGATCTGCAGCGCTTGGTCCTCGAATACTTGCCGATCACCTTCAGTCGTCGTCACGGCGACCCCAGCCGCCCCTGGAATCGCTTCAACATTCGCGTCAAAGGCGAGCACGGTCAACGCTTGCTCAATTACGAAGGCAACTGGCGTGACATTTTCCAAAATTGGGAAGCGCTGTGCTTTTCCTATCCCGCGTTCTTGCCCAGCGTGATCGCGAAGTTCGTCAATGCCTCCACGGTTGACGGCTTCAATCCGTATCGCGTTTCCCGCCACGGCGTGGATTGGGAAGTGCCCGAGCCGCATGATCCTTGGGCGAATATCGGCTACTGGGGAGACCATCAGATCATCTATCTGCTGCGCTTGATCGAGTGGGCGGATCGCTTCCAGCCCGGCAAATTGGGGCAATTGTTGGGCACTGCCTGCTTCAGCTATGCGGACGTGCCGTACCGCATCAAGCCGTACGCGGATTTGCTCAAAGATCCGAAGAGCAGCATCGTTTTCGATCGCGAGCACCACCGAAAAGTGGAGGCGCGTGAACGCGAATTGGGCAGTGACGGGCGTCTCTTGCCTGCTGCGAACGGCGCGGTATTGCAGGTCAATTTGGCCGAGAAACTGCTCGTGCCGGCGCTGTCGAAATTGTCGAATTTTGTCATGGGCGCCGGCATTTGGCTCAACACCCAGCGCCCGGAATGGAACGACGCGAACAACGCGCTGGTCGGTTACGCCGCCTCCATGGTGACGCTCTATCAACTGCGGCGTTATCTGGCTCACCTTGAGCAGATGCTCACACCGAAAGCGGCTGAGGAAATTGCGCTCTCCAGCGAGGTTGCGCAGTGGCTCAAGGATTTGCACGCCGCTTACGCGCAGAGCGAGGCGGTGCTGACACGCCCCTCAGCGACGGATGCCGAGCGCAAAGCGTTGCTCGATGCGACGGGCAGCGTCTTTGGGCGTTACCGCGAGCGCGTGTACGCATCGGGGTTTAGCGGCCAGCAGAAGGTGCCCGTGAAAGACGTGATCGCCTGGAGCAAACTCTGTTTGCGATTTGTGGATCACTCGATTGCCGGTGCTAAGCGCGACAACGGCTTGTACGACGCCTACAATCTTCTGCAGGTCAGTGAAGGCGGCATCGGCGTGCGCCGCCTGTACGACATGCTGGAAGGTCAAGTGGCGGCCTTGGGTTCTGGATCACTTGGCAGCCAAGAAGTGGCCACGGTGTTGCAGAAGATGGAGCAAGGGCCGCTCTACCGCAAAGATCAGCACAGCTATTTGCTGTATCCGGTGCGTCAACTACCCAGTTACTTGGAGCGAAATCGTGTGCCCAATGAATGGGCGCAGAAGAGCGCACTGGTGCAAGCGTTGCATCAGGCCGGCGACCATCGATTGTTCACCCAAGACGGCACTTCAGTGTGGCATTTGAACAGCGGTTTCACGAACGCCAAAGACGTACAAGCGGCCTTGGATGCGCTCACAAACGACTCGCGCTTTGCCGCTTTGGTAAACAAAGAGCGCGAGAGTGTGCTCGATTTGTACGAGAGCCTCTTTCGCCACGCCGAGTTCACCGGTCGCTCTGGCACCATGTACGGCTACGAAGGCTTAGGCTGCATTTATTGGCACATGGTCGCCAAGTTGCTGCTGGCGGTCGAAGAAGTGGCATTACAAGCGCCTGCTCAAGATCGGGCGGCGCTGGCGGCGGCTTATTACCGCGTGCGCGACGGCTTGTGCTTCAACAAATCGCCCGCTGAATACGGTGCTTTCCCGATGGACCCTTACTCCCACACGCCGCCGTTTGCTGGCGCTCAGCAACCGGGCATGACCGGCCAAGTGAAAGAGGTCGTGCTCGCGCGCTTTGCTGAGCTGGGCGTGCAGGTGAGGGGAGGCTTGCTGAGTTTCGAACCCGCGCTGCTGCAAGCTGCAGAGTTTCTCGTCAAGCCCAGTAAATTCGAATACTTGGCGGCCGACGGCAACTTCACGACCGTAGCGCTGAGCGCAGGGGAACTGGGCTTCACCTATTGTCAGGTGCCGGTGATTTACCGCGTTGCGGACAAGGCGACGATCACCGTGCGGCGCGGCATGCAGGCGGTACAAAGCGACTCCTCAACGCTCAACGCGGTCGACAGTGCTGCCGTGTTCTCGCGCAACGGCGCGATCACTGAGATCCGTGTGGATGTGCCGAAGGCGGCGTTGCTCTAGCCGTCAAGCCAGCATCCAATCACGCCGCATCCAATCAAATCGGCATCACCCCGAACACGTATCCATGTCGATCGCTGACCTGCTCAAATTGCAGGCAATCCAGCCCCGCTGAGCCCAGCTGCTCCTCGATTTCTGCGCGGCGAAAAGCGGCGCACAGCGATTGAAAGAAATCCCGTTTCAAGACTTCCGGTTCTGTGCCCGAGTAAGTTTCGACGATGGCGTGAGCGGCTTCGGGGCTTTCGGGGCGCAACAGATCCCCCACTAAGACGGCAGCGCCGGGCTTGCCCAGTGAACGCACCGCGCTCCACAACACCGATGGATCCGCCAAATGGTGCAGCAGGCTATTGCTGAGGATCAGGTCGTAATTTTGGTCCACGGTGGGCGGCAGATCCGGCAAACGGCTGCACACCAGATCCACACGTCCGTGCAGCGTTGCGCCGCCCAGCGTCGAGCGAGCCTGTTCGAGCATCGCGGCGGAGCCATCGACGGCAGTGAAGTGCCAATGGGGTCGCACCGCGGCAAGGCGCCTCACGATGTCGCCAGGCCCACAGCCCAAATCGATCACTTTGCACGCCGAAGGCAGTCGCGGAAATTGCTGAAATAGAAAATCACAGAAGGCTTGGTTCGGCTCAGCAAAATCCGCTTGAGCGTAGGCGTGCACCTGGGCGGTGTTGACCATCAGCTCTTCTTCAAGCACGCGCTGCATCGCACCAATTCACTCCCAACGCATGCCATCGACGTAGAAGGTCAGGGTGCTGAGGTTGGTGCGCTCTGCAGTCCATCCGAAAGCGCTGATCACCCCCGCGCTGTAGTCGGCGCCGCCCAGATCGATCTCGTATTTCTTCGGCGTTGCCGTGAGGACCACGGAAGAGAAAGCACTGAATGAATCACGATACGGCGTTGCCGAGCTACCGATGTCGCCCGCTTGGAAGGCAATTGTCGAGCCCACGCTTGCCGCATCGCCCCAAGCCCAGAAGGTAACTTTGCTGGCGCCCGGATCCACAGGGCTTCCCGGATCATTCCCCCAGTTGCAGGGCGCGTTCTGCCACACCACGCCGGCCCACGTCGTCCTGTCGCCTGGATCCAGACCAGCGGGCGTGAAGACGAAAGACGTGCAGCGCGACAGCGATAGTTCCGCGTCGCCTAGCACGGCAGCGGGTCTACTGGGGCAAGCCGCATCGGTTTGATCGATCGCGACGTTGTCCCATTCGCCCGTATCGTCGCCGGTGCACTGCTCGGCGAATGAGTCCGTCCTCCCGTCGGGCCCAACGGCGATCAGTCGACCGAAGGCACCGGAAGGGAAAAAATCGAAATCCACTACTAACGGCAACGTGATCTGTTCGTCGCTGGTGCGCCCCGCAGTGCTGCTCGCGTCGCTCGCGTTCATAGCTGCGCCCCCCGCCGTGCCCCCGCTGCTGCTCGCGCCGCTCGCGGTGAGCCCTTCGACTCCGCGTGGGGAACCACCACATGCTGTCAGAGATAACAACGCGATC
>DATJEQ010000489.1:0-6213 GCA_035496495.1 Polyangiaceae bacterium | reverse complement strand
TGAAGGCGTCTTGCTTGAGTGAGCGACGACGCGCGCGACGCAGGGCGGCGTCAATCTTTGGCCGCCGGCGTCTGCGCCGCGTCGTGGTCGGCGGGGAGCCGGGCGGAGAGACAGGTGCGGGGGGGGTGCCCCCTGGTAACTCATCCACCACGGAGGAACTCCTGAAGCAGCAGCTGTCCGGCGCGCTGACTTTTTTCGGGATGGAACTGCGTGGCGAGGACGTTGTCTTGAGCCACAGCGGCAGTGACTCGGTTGTTGCCGTAAGTGACCTGAGCTTTCAGCAACGCGCTGTCTTCCGGCACGGCGTGATACGAGTGCACGAAATACACCCAGGTGCCTTCTCCGCCTGCGGCTTGCAGCGCCGGGTGGCTGCCGCCGCGCAGTTCCAGCTGATTCCAACCCATGTGTGGGATCTTGACGCCCTGGGAGTCGAGCCTTTTGACGTGCCCTTTGAACAAGCCCAAGCCGGCGCACCCCGGCGCCTCGTCGCTGCCTTCGAATAGCAATTGAAGCCCGACGCAAATACCCAAAAATGGCGTACCGGCGGCGATTCGCTCCACAAGCGCCTGCTTCATTGCGTCGCTCAGCGCAACCCGACAGTCGCGGAACGCTCCCTGTCCAGGGAAGATGAGTGCGTTCGCTTTGCGCATCGCTTCCGGATCGCTGCTACGCGCAACCTGGATGGAAGGAGACACCCCCGCCGCGGCGGCCTCGGTGGCGCGTTCCACCGAGCGCAGATTGCCGTAACCGGTGTCGACAATTACAACCTGCATCTCAAATCCAGCCTGCGTTTCAATCCAGCCTGCGGTTCAATCCAAACTGCCCTTGGTTGAGGGCACACCGACGGCGCGTGCATCCCGCTCCACGGCTTGCCGCAGCGCGCGGGCAAAGGCTTTGAAACAGATCTCCACGATGTGGTGCAGGTTGCTGCCCTCGTGCAACTTGACGTGCAGATTCATCTGGGCGGAGCGCGCAATGCCCTCGAAGAACACTTCGGCGAGCTCGGTGTCCCAGTTGCCCAGCTTGGCCTTGGGCAGCGGCACGCGCCACACGAAAAAGGGCCGACCCGAAAGATCCAAGGCGGCTGTGACCAGCGCTTCATCCATGGGCAGCGTTGCACTGCCGTAGCGGACAATGCCGGCGCGATCACCCAGGGCGGTGAGCAGCGCTTTGCCCAAAACGATCGCCAGATCTTCAGTGGTGTGGTGCCCGTCGATCTGCACATCGCCACGGGCTACGACCTTGACGTCGAAACCACCGTGACGCGCGATCTGCTCGACCATGTGGGTGAGGAAGGGCAGGGGCGTGTCCACCGAGTATTGACCCGTGCCGTCCAGATTGATCTCGACCTCGATCTCCGTCTCGCTCGTTTTGCGAGACAATTTTGCGATTCGGGGTGAAGTACTGCTGGGTGCTGCACTCATGGGGATTTCGTCCTTCCAACACTTCAGAATTCTTCGATCTTCCAGTTGCCTTGTTCACGCAGCATTTCGACGCTGCCGCCCGAGCCGTAACTCAGGGTGGCGCGATCGCCAAGTTGTTCAACCTTGAGTGTGCTCAGCGACCCTTTCAGCGTCTGCACCAATTGCTGCATTTCGGTTTTTTGCTCTCCTTGCCAGGCGGCACGCAGGGTTTTCTCGTCCATACCTTCCATCTTCGCGCTGGGGACGAAACGCAGCAGCACATCGTATCTTTGTGCCTCAAAAGCGCGAATGAATGAGGTCAGGGCAGCCTGGGGAGTCGCCTGGCTGTAGAGATCTAGGGCAGAAGCGTCGAGCAGCCATCCGCCGCCTTCGTAAACCAATTGCAGGGATTGACCATCCGGGCCCGTCACGGTGGCAGTTACGTAAGATTCGTCGACCGGACGCAGCAATGAACGCGAGATTTCCTGCATTTCCCCCGGGTTCTCACGCACCATGCGCTCAAAGGCCGCATAGGGAAGATCGCGGCGCGCGTCCGTGCTGAGCAGCGCATAGGCGTCCTGCGTGTGGCCGGATTGCAGCGCTTCGGCGTACTTCTGCAGCACTCTGTTGGGGCTCGCCCTGTCGGCCGCACAACCTGGCAGCAACAGAAGAGTAGCGAGCACTACTTGCCCCAACCCGCATGAAGACCGCGTTTTCACCGCGTTCGGGTCTACCACAGCCCGCAAGTAACCGCGACAAAGCCCACTTTTGCCGGTGGCTCGGGCTGCATTGGGAGGTGATTCGTACTAGGGTGCTCGGATATGGGCTCAACCCGCAAGCCGCCAGCTAACGGCGAACACATCGCGATTCTGCCGCTGCGGAATTCCGTGCTGTTTCCAATGTCTGTGGTGCCCATCAACGTGGGGCGACCGCGCAGCGTGCAGCTGGTGGAAGATCTTTCAGGGCAAGAGCGAGCGCTGGTGGGTGTGGTGACGCAGCGCGACCCGAACGCGGTGGAGCCCACCTTCGACGACTTGCATCAAGTCGGCACACTCGCGCGCGTGATCAAGGTGATTCGCCTGGGGCAGAACAACTACAGCGTCGTGCTCAACGGCTTGGGGCGCTTTCGAATCGGCGAGCCCGTGGGGCTGGAGCCGTACATGCAGGCGAAGGTCGACCGGCTGCGCGCGTCAAAGAGCACGGAGCCGAACGCCGATCTGTTGGCACAAAAGTTGCGCGACGGCACCCGCGCGCTGATGGCGCTGTTGCCGGATCTGCCGCGAGAGCTATCCGGGATTTTGGACAACGTGCACGAAGCCGGAGCGTTGGCGGATTTGGTCGTCGCCAACTTGCCAGAGGATCTGGCCAAGGTCTCCGAGCGGCAACAGATCTTGGAGGCGGTGGAAGTCGACGAGCGACTGATCCTGGTGATGAATTTGATCGATCGCCAGCTCAGTGTGCTCAAAGTGCGCGACGAAATTGCGGACCAAATACGCGACGAGATGAGCCGCTCGCAGCGCGAGTATGTGCTGCGCGAGCAAATGCGTTCGATCTTGGAAGAATTGGGCGAAACGGGCGAGCAGGACGACATTGACGAGCTGCGGGCGAAGATTTCTCGCCTGGAGTTGCCGGAAGAAGCCTCTGCCACGGCGCGCAAGCAGCTCTCACGCTTGCGCGGGATGCAGCCGCAATCGGCGGAATACAACGTGGCGCGCACCTACGTGGAATGGATTGCGGATCTGCCTTGGCACAAGACCAGCAGCGATCAACTGGACGTGAAGCGGGTGCGTCAGTGCTTGGATGAGGACCACTACGGGTTGGATTTGGTCAAAAAGCGCATCGTGGAGTACAGCGCCATTCGCCAACTGCGCAAAGACAAGAAGGGGCCCATCCTGCTGTTTGTGGGGCCTCCCGGGGTGGGCAAAACGTCACTGGGCCGCTCGATCGCGCGGGCGATGGGGCGTAAGTACGGCCGCATCTCGCTGGGCGGCGTGCGTGACGAAGCCGAAATTCGCGGCCACCGTCGCACCTATGTCGGTGCGCTTCCAGGCCGCATCGTGCAAGCGCTCAAGAAAGTGGGCGTGAAGAACCCCGTTCTCGTCTTGGACGAAGTCGACAAGATGGGTGCGGACGTGCGCGGCGATCCGGCGGCGGCATTGTTGGAGGTGCTGGATCCTGAGCAGAACTCGACGTTCGTGGATCACTACATCGATCTGCCGTTCGATCTATCGCAGGTGATGTTCTTGGCCACGGCCAATGACCGCAGCGGCATTCCCGGCCCGCTCAAAGATCGCATGGAGATCATTGAGGTCGCCGGCTACACCCGGATGGAGAAGGTGCAGATCGCCAAGCAGTTCCTGGTGCCCAAGCAGCTGCGGGATCACGGCTTGACCGACGAGCAGCTCGAGATCACGACCGAGGGCATCGAATTGGTGCTCGATCACTACACGCGCGAGGCCGGGGTGCGCGGCTTGGAACGCGAAATCGCCGCGCTGTGCCGTCACGCCGCGGTGCGACTGGCTGAGCACAAGGGCGAAGCTCCCCCGGCGCGCACCGACGCCGACTTCATCGAGCAGGTCCTGGGGATTCAGAAGTATCGACCGGAGCTCGCGGAGCGCAAGCTCTCCCCCGGAGTCGCTACCGGATTGTCGGTGAATAACGCCGGTGGCGATCTGTTGTTCATTGAGGTGACGCGCATGCCGGGCAAAGGAAAGATCCATGTCACCGGCAATTTGCGCAACGTGATGAAAGAATCCGCGGCAACGGCGGTTTCCTACGTGCGCTCAAGGGCGGAGCGGCTGCACCTCGATCCGGAGTGGTTGAAGACGACGGATCTGCACCTGCATATCCCCCGTGCACGCGCTGCTCGCGACGCAGCCGGCGCCGGGTTGCCGATGTTCATCGCGGTTAGTTCGTTGCTTTTGGGCGTGGCCGCGCGTCCCGACACCGCGGCGACAGGAGAGATGACGTTGCGCGGCCGGGTGTTGCCGGTGCCCGACATCAAAGCCAAGATCTTGGCGGCGCACCGCGCGGGGATCAAAACGGTGGTGCTGCCCGAGGGCAATCGCAACGACGTTCAAGATGTGCCAGAAGAAGTGCTGAGTAATTTGGATCTGCGCTTCGTCGAGCGGGTGGATCAGGTGCTGCCGCTTGTGCTGGAAGAGCCGTCTGGGCCTCTCGCTGGATCCGCGGGTGAGCCTGACAGCGCTAGTGCTCCGGACCATCACGTCACCTGATTCGTTGATGCTGCGATGACGCGTGCGGCTCCCTTGCTAACGCTGCGTCAGCGGCTGCATTCGACGGAAATCATCGGGGTGGTGATTGCGCTGGCGGGGTGCGCGGCCATCGGGTTTCTGCCGCTGTTCGATGGCCCGGGCTATGAGTACGCGTTGGCCAGTGGGTTATTCTTGCCCGCGCTGGTGGCAATCGCAACTGCTCTGCGCAACGCATCCACAGAAGAGCCCTACATACGGAGTTTGGAGCGCGGGATTTATTTCGGGTTGTCGGTTGCTGCGGCCGCGCTGCTGGTGGCGTTTGCGCACGGGCTGCGTGTGGGCTTGTGCGATGCCAAAGGGGGCAGCTGGCTGTTCGCGTTGGGGCCGGGCTGTGGCTGTGTGCTGGCCGGCACTTGGGGAGCTTTGGTTGGCGTTTTGTGCCGCCCCGTTGAAGGGAAGAAGCGAGTCGTTTCTGCAATTTTTCTTGGGTTCGCTGCGCCGCTCTTGTGCGTCGCGGTTTCGGTGTGGCGCTTCTACAGCAGCCCGATGATCTTCGCTTTCGACCCGTTCGTCGGCTTCTTCGCGGGCGCCCTGTACGACACGGTCATTTCGGGGTTGGATCGCTTGCAGAGCTATCGCGTCGGTTCCTTCGGCACGCTGCTGGCAGTCATTGGCCTGGTGCGCCAAATGCGGACCCCGGAGTCGGATCAATTCTTGCCCCGTTGGCAGCCACTGCGCCTTCGCAATGCGCTGCTGCTGGCCGTGGGTGGAGTGCTCAGTGTTGCCGTCACCGTGAGGGGGCCGGCGCTGGGCCATTATCAAACCGAGGGCTCCATCGTTGAATCGCTGGGAGGCCTTCGGCAGGGCCAACGCTGTGAGGTGGTGTACTCGCGCGAACTCGCCACTCGCGATGTGGCGCTGCTGGCCCGCGAATGCGATGCCCACGTGAAGGAAATTGAAGACTATCTGGGCACGCGCGGCCCCGCGAAGATCCGCGTCTTTCTGTTTGATAGCCCCGAGCAGAAGTCGTGGTTAATGGGCGCTGCAACGACCTACATCGCCAAGCCCTGGCGTGAAGAGATCTATTTGCAAGCTGCCGGTTTTCCGCACCCGGTGCTGGCGCATGAATTGGCGCATGTGATCGCGGGCACCCTTGGACGCGGGCCGTTCAAGGTAGCCGGGACGTGGGGTGGGTTACTGCCCGATCCGGGTCGCATTGAGGGGATCGCGGTTGCGGCCGCACCCAGTGACGACGCGGATCTCACCGCGATCGAATGGTCGCGCGCTATGCTCGATTTGGATCTATTGCCCCCGCTGCAGAGTCTATTTGGCTTGGGTTTTCTGGGGCAGCACTCTTCGGCGGCGTACACGGTCGCCGGTGCATTCTTGCAGTTCCTGCGCGATCAAGTCGGTGCGCCGGCGGTGGGGCGCTGGTATTCAGGCGAAACCCTGGAGCAAATCACCGGGCAATCGCTGGGGCAATGGGAGGCGCGCTTCCGGAGCTATTTGAGCACTGTGCGCATCAGTGACGCCGCGTTGCAGCGCGCAAAGGCGCTGTTTAACCGTCCGTCGGTATTCGCGCGGCGCTGTCCGCA
>DATJEQ010000488.1:0-12620 GCA_035496495.1 Polyangiaceae bacterium | reverse complement strand
AGTCTGTAGGATCCCAATCGGTGAACCTGTACCGTGTGCTTGGATAGCCGCATGGCCGACCTGGAATTCATAGAAACGCAGCCGATTGACCTCCGTTTGCAGCTGCCAATCGAGTTGATTGTGCTCTGATTTGGCGTCGAGCGTAAACGACGCGGCACCAGCGATACCGTCACTCGCGAAGCGCCAGCTGCCCAGCGCTACGGATTGCGCTTGTGCGTGCAGCGACATTGCGCCGTGGGGGCTCCATTCGAAACGGAAAGTCGCAGGGGCGCTGGGCTCGAAAAGCTGACCTTCAACCGCCAATCCCTTGTCATCAAGAGAGCCCGTCACTTCGCTGCGTGGCACATCTTGGTTTGCGATTGTGGTGGAGTCTGTAGAGGCGCTGAAGGTGAGCCGCATGCCCGTTGCGGCCGCGAGTGCGCTCACGCGCCCGTTGACGGTGAAGGCCGTTTGTGGGGCTGCGTCCGCAAACGAGTGTAGGTTCAGATCTTTGGCAAAGATCTGCAGTTGTGCCTGGGGCTCCGGAGCCATCTGCACAGTGCCTTCGGCGTCCAACGACGAACCATCTGCAAGCGTCAGGTCGAGATCCGTTTCAAAAGCAGGCCAGCTTCCCGTTGACCTCCAATGCGCTTCGGCAGCCTGGTGGGCGGGCCAATCGGGCCACAGGGCTGTGATATCAGCGGGGTCTGCGTGCGGCACATCGACCTGCAGGCTCATCTGGTTGCCTCGCTGACGAAATCTGCCTGAGAAATCCAGCGTGCCAATGGCTCCCTGAATCTCAACTTGATGGGTTCCCGGGAATTGTAGATGGGCGGCTCCAGTGCCGGTCATGGATCGCAGCGTAGTGCCATCGAGCGCAGTTCCGTTGAAAGCGGGGCCACTGAGAACAGTCGCGAAGCGATCCACATCGACACTGACGCCTTTGGGTTCAACGCTCACGCGTCCCTGTGCGCGACTGACGCGGACATTCAGCGATTGATTCTTGAGATTCACCCGGGCCTGCACCTCTCCCAGTTCGATGATTGGGAACCACAGGGAGAGCTGCCGTCGTCGCCCCGAACCGGTACTTAAGCGGGTGGCTGGCTTGAGGCTAAGCGCCTGCTCCAACGTTGTGCGACCGGTATTCGGATCCAGCTCGACAATGACATCGACATGCTCGATTCGGACATGACGTACCGCCAGAGCCATGGGATCTTCTGTGCTCAAGATTTCGCCCGCGAACCCCAAGAGCGAAAAGTGCGCGTTGACACCCTGAGCAACCAGGAGCGCCTTGCCCTGTGTATCTTGTATTTCAATTCGCGATGCCCGCACCTGATCCGCGCTCAGGTGATCCAATGACGCGATCACAACGCGACCCTGGAACTGTGCGCCCAATAGACGCGAGATCTGTTCGGCCGCGAGCGCACGAACCAGGGGTGCGTTGCTGTGCACCAGCACCGATGCCAGGCAGCTGAGTACGAACACAGCCAGCACCGCCGCGGTCAGGGTCAATACCCGTGCGGCCTTCTTTACTGATGCGGCGAATCGTTGAGTCATCAGTAAGCCTCACCCAAGGCAATGTTGAGGGTTGCCGGAATAATGCCAAGAAATAGGGGCGGATCGCCGTCGGCGTCAGAATTGCCACTGTCGATGCCAGGTGCTTGTTTCCCGGGAATTCTGACGCCGAAATCGAACCGAATGGGGCCGACCGGCGTTAAGTAGCGCAGCCCCAAACCGGTCGACAAATGCGGGGCGTTGCTCCGAAATTCGAGCACTCCGCGCGTGACGTCGCTGGCGTCGATGAAGATCGCGGCGCGCAGCGAACTCGACATCGGCGTGGGAAAGCGTAACTCCACAGAGCCCTCCCATAGGGTCAGGCCTCCAATGGGACGCAAACAGGCGCGCGAATCGCGGAATTGCTGCGCGGTGCAGTCCACGCTGCCGCGACTGAGGAAGCTCAAGGCCCGATGTGGCCCCACTTCCCGCGGCAGGTACCCGCGGTTGGATTCAGGGCCGCCGGAAAAGAAGCCCCTCACCAGCAATTTCTGCTCATCTTGCGCGAGCAGTTGGCAGGCATCCACTGTCGGATCGGGATCGTTCGCTGGATCCGCCGTCTCGGTTGCACACTCTTGCACCAGTTGTTGTTCGCGCAGGCCAGATTCAACGGTGTTGCCGTAGTTCGAAGGGAACAGCAGCCCCACTGTAGCGCGGGTGGCCAAGACCCACCCCGGGGCCACTTCGACGTAAGTGCGGATCTCAGGCTTAACCCGCACATCGCGGACCGTGCCTGCAAGGAAACCATTGGCGAGTTGCACCGAGTTGCTGAGCAGCGCTCCGTTCCTTGGTTGCAGCGAATCGTCCCGCAGATCGAGCCTGAGCACGAGTTCGGGGAACGAGGCGACCACGTCGATCAAGCGGCCATCGCGCTCCACGTTTACGCGACGCCCAATGGTGAGCGCGTCGTAGCCGAATGGCAAATAGGCCTGCCAGTTATAGGAAGGGGTCACATAGAACCGGTGATCCCAAAACGCGCGCTCCAGGCTCACCAACGAATCTGGTCGTACGTAACCAATGATGGGATCGGCCGCCGTGCTTTGCGCATAGAGCAATGGGAAGACAGCCAGCCCGCCAGAGAGCGAGCCGGTGGTGCGGCCTTCGATGAACGAAGGTTGCTGCAGCACACCGCGCAGTTGATTTTCGAACAACAGCCGATTGGGGGCAGCGATGTTGTTGGTGCGGGTGGGGAACAGCACTACGCCCGGTCGCTCTTCCAACGTCAAATGACGCAATCCACCGAGGAAGTTCTTGTGCTCCCAGGCGGCAATTAGGTGCGCGCTCGTTTGCTGAGAATCGATACGCAACCCGCCGCCCAGTTTCAGATTGCGCAGCGGGGATTCATCCACCACTACCGTGATGGGAACGCGCGCGCGCGGGCGATCACTTCGGTCGGCGTTGATCGTTACGCTGTTGAAAACGCCCAGATTGATCAGGGCCCGGCGTGCGTCTCGCAGGTCGCGTTCGGAATAGGTTTCGCCTTCAACAATTTGCAGGTTTTGCTGCACCTTGTCTTCGGGCACATGGATCAATCCACGGATTTGAACCTTGCCGTAACTCGCCTTAGGCCCCGGGTCGACGTAGAAGGCCACTTGTGCCTGGTGTCGCGACATGTCGATGTCGACCCGTCCCGTCACTTTGACGAAAGCGTAACCGGCGTCCGCCAGCACCGAAGCGACGCGCCGTTTCGAGGCTTCGTATTCGTCTTCGTTCAACGGCTCACCTGGGACGACGTGAACCGCGGTGTAGGCTGCCGTTTCAACGTCGAAGGGCAGCGTTTCCAAACCGTACCGTTGGATGTTCCCCCGTGTGATCACGGGCAGGCCTTCCACCACGTGCAGCTGCACCTTCACGCGGTGCTCATCGACGCGAATGACTCGCGCCGCAGTCACCTTCGCTTCGTAGTAACCGTGGGCGTGGTAGAAGCGCTCAATGCGCTCCAGATCGCGCGCCAGCACGGTTTCGTCGAAGACTTCGTAGTCAAAGAGCACCCCGTCCCACAGGCCCAGGAAGCGCGGGCTCTTCGCGGTGGCCAAACTCGCAAGTACCGCACTCGCGCTCACCGCGTGCGCGCCCTCCAGCGACACGTCGCGAGTGACGCTGGCCGCCGGTGGGTAATCCTGCCTTAGGCAACCGCTGAGCAGCGTTACCGCCAGCAGCAGCAGAAGGGTCGCTCGCAGGGTGCCCACGTTGCGCCAGTGTAGTCTGGCCGAGCCACGTTCTACAGCTGCTTTCGGTCAAAGGGCCTGAGCAATCATACTCAGGAGGTTGAATGCCGGTGTCGACCGGTGCGCTCAGTGCGTGCCAGCCAGCTCAATGCGCGCTGGCCAGCTCAATGCATGCCAGGCAGCGTCGCTGTTTCGGTGGGCGGCTCTTGGTAGCTCATCTCGCTATAGGTGAGCACGCCCATGATCGGGTCAGCGACGGTGCCGTGCGTTGCCCGCGTGAACGTCGTGGCGTAGTTGCCCGTGACGGTCACCTTGGCGCCCACATTCGGCAGCGGATCGGGGATCTTCACGCCCCAGAAATTGTCGGTCAAAGGCTCACTCTCTTTGACTTGCTTCACGCCTTCGCGTTTCTTGTACTCGCCAATGGCGTCGTAGATCTGGGCGAAGTTTGAAGCCCACCCGAGCACCTTGATCGCGTCTTTTTCTTTGGCGTCTTTGCTGTCAGCAATCCAGAAAGCGGGTACCGGGGCCTTGCAATCCTCCGGATCTTCCTTGCCTGTCTTGTGAACGGCGCACAACGGCGCTTCCATCAAGTTCGTCTTGATGATGTAGCCGCTGATCTTGAGATCCTTGCCGTCGACCTCTTTGCTGTGCACGCGGCTGCGCAGGTAATACGCTGCACCCCAAATGGTGTAGGTGTCACCCACTTTGATCGGCTTCTTCACGATGCTGGGCACCGCGGGCATGGTCGCCTTGTTGCCTGAGTAGGCCGGCTTTGGCTTGTAGGCGTCTTCGTTGCCTCCGCTGTTGCAGCCCGTAGCCAGGAAGCTCAGGGTCAGAAGGCTGGTGCCCATCAAAGTGACAATCCGCACAGCGCGCATAGGTTCGATCCCTCCCACAGGTAGATTCGGGCCTAGACGGCTATCACGGGGGGCCTCAGGGCGGCAAGCACGGATTACAGCAAGGGTGGACAAGCCGCCGCTCAGCTGCAGAAACAGCAGTAAAACAGCCAACCCTGCGTAAACCCGTAATTTTTCGCCGCCCCTTGCTCCGGCTCTCGGCCCTCCCAGCACACCGCCGCGACAGCCGTTACCGGGCTTCCGCTGGCCAAAGGATTCGGCGGGTCATGCGCAGCGCCCGCAGGGCGTTGCTGCTGGCCAGCACCGGGCTTCCCTGCGAGATGCCGCTCGATCGCTCGCCTTGGGCGGGGAGCACTGGTGATGCGATGAGGTGAAGCAGGGTGTTCGCGCAGCCGAGCGCCGTGTCGCCCAGACCGGTGTCATTCGGAGTGCGCGCGAAGATCAAGCGGGCCCAGCCGTAAGCTTCCAACATCAGCGCATTGTAGTCGACGAAGTCGTTCTGGGTGCCTTGCGGATCGACGCGCATGGACTGCGCCCACAGCGCGCGCTCCAGGCTGTAGCGCATCGCCAACGATCCGATCAGACTGCCGGCCGCTAGCTCAAGGTGCGGATCAACTTGACCCGCTTCCTTGAGCTGTACGAAACCTCGCAGGACGCTCTGGGTGAGCGGTAGTCCCCAGCCTTCGAGCGCGTAGATCCCGCTGCGTGTCCGCTGCAGACGTTGCAGTTCCTTGCTAGCTGCCGCAAGCCCTGCTGCGCCATCGCCGGCCCATTTGCGGAACACGGCGTTTTCGCGCTCCAGCTTGGCGACAGCAGCGGCCAGCACATTGGCCAATTGATCTTTTGCTGCGGCAGCGGCTTTGTCGTCTTTTTCGTCCGCGCTGGGCAACCCAAAAGCGAGCGCATCGATCCCCCAACTGCGCCGCTCCCACTGTTGATCTGAGGTTACCGCTTCACTCATTGCCTGGCGCGTGTGCGACAGCCACACGCGTATAGGAAACTCGGAAGTCACCACTTGATCGAGCGCCGTGCCGCTCTCGAGCAACACCGCGAGGAACGCCGCGCTGGGCGGATCCTGTGCGGTGGCGTTAGGGAGCGATGGCTGGCCATCATTCAAGGTGAGAGCAGTCTGCAAGCGCGCGAGCAGCAGACCCAACGCGGGCTTGCCTTGAAGCTGGTAACTGGGGCCCAACGCGCGGGTTGTGAGAGCCAATTGCCAGGGATCGCTGGTGCTGAGCGCGGCGTTGCTGAGCTGCTCTTGCAGTTTGCCGATCGCGGCGTCGACTTCTGCCTTGTTGAGGGGCGCGGGCGGCCCCGGGAGTGACGTGGGCGCGCTCAAGCTGGGCGCAGCGCTCGAGATGCTGTGACTCTGCGAGTTAGTGGGCTGGGGTGAGCGTCGCACGATCAGCGCGATCGCGAACATTACACCGAGCAGCCCTGCGCTCCACAGCAAGGCAGAGCGGGCGCTTTGAGATGGCACGGGGTTATGATGCCACGCCTGCGTTGCGATTGCCCAGTACGTGAAATGGGGCAACAATGCGGGCCGCGCGATGAACCACAGTGACGATCCCCCCAATGAGCGACTCTTGCTCCGCGTGTGGGTTGCGCCGCTCGGCAAAGGGGAATGCGTCGTCAGCGAAGACAGCGGGCACTATTTGACGCGCGTGCATCGCCTGTCTGCGGGGCAGGCGTTCATCGGCTTCGATCCCGAGCAAGGCACTTGGGCTGAGGGGAAGATCGTGGCGGTTGAGCGGGGCAAAGTGCGCTGTGTTTTTTTGCAGCCCAAACCGGCGCGTAGCGAGCGAACAAGCCGCATCACGTTGATTCAGGGCATTGGCAAAGGGGATAAGCCGGATCGCGTGATCCGCGCCGCGACGGAGCTGGGCGCGTTCGCGGTGTATTTTGTGCGCACTGAGCGCAGCGTAGTATCGGTGGGGGAACGCGCGGCGGGGCGCGCAGAGCGCTGGAAAGCGATTGCCATTGATGCCGCGCGGCAATCGGGGCGGCCAGATCTGCCAGCGCTGCGTTACTCAGATAGTCTGAGGGGCGCACTGAGCGAGCTGAATAGCGCAGCGCTGAAGCTGCTCTTTTCTCCGCGCGCCGAAGTTCAGCTGCCGGCGCTGCTGGCACAGCAGAAAGCAGCCGAGATTTGGCTGCTGGTGGGGCCGGAGGGGGGCTTTTCAGCTCAAGAAGAGCAGTGGGCCATGGAGCAGGGGTTTCAGCTCTGCCGGCTTGGGCGGCACGTGCTGCGCACCGAGACAGCCGCAGTCGCTGCATTGGGCGCGCTGACGGCGATTTTGGGTGAATAGGGCGCCCAAAAATTCGCACAACGGACGCTCTGGCGTAAGATCCGAGCGATGCCCAACGCCGCTGTTCGCATTCTGATCGCTAAGCCAGGGCTGGACGGCCACGATCGCGGCGCGAAAGTCGTGGCGCGGGCGCTGCGCGATGCGGGATTTGAAGTCATCTACACCGGGTTGCATCAGACGCCGGAGATGATCGCCGCGGCCGCAGTGCAGGAGGACGCCGATGCGGTGGGGCTGTCGATCATGAGCGGCGCGCACAACACGCTGTTCCCCGCGGTAATTGCCTCGCTCAAAGCGCGGGGCGCGCGCGACGTGGTGGTGTTCGGTGGCGGCATTATTCCGCAGAGCGACCAGGCAGTGCTGCAGCAGCAGGGCGTGAGCAAGGTCTTCCTGCCGGGCGCCACCCTGGACGAGATCGTCGGCTGGGTGCGCAGCAACGTGACCTCGCGCGCGCTTTGAGCCTTCGCCAATCAACCCCGGAGGGGCCGGGGCGAGCGTTCGCCAATCAACCCCGGAGGGGACGGGGCAATGTATTTATACATTTAATATATAAATCTGGTTGGGTGTTCATGTGGGCCAAAGTGCTCGTCATAACTTTGCGTAAATCCAGCGAATATTGCAGAGGGTCTTAATTGACACGAAGGACCCAGATCCGTATTTTGCGGCGCACAGTGGGAATAAGTGGGGAATAGTGTCTCCAAATCCCAAAATATGCGAACAAGGTGGCATGCGTGTTCCGCGGGCAGTTTCAGCACACGATCGACGGCAAAGGGCGGGTGAGTCTGCCCTCGCGCTTTCGCGAGGCGCTGCTCGCGGAGGGCGATCTGCGGTTAGTGATGACGCCTGCGCCGTTCGATCCGTGCCTGCACGTGTTTCCGTACCGCGCGTGGGAAGAGTTCGAACGCAAGATCGCCGATCTGCCCAGTTTGGATCCGCGCATTGTGCGCTTTCGTCGGCTGTACGTTTCGCCCGCGATCGAATTGGAACTGGATCGCGCCGGGCGCGTATTGCTGCCGCCCAGCTTTCGCGACAAGGCGCAGCTGACGCGCGATGTGCTGTGGGCAGGCATGGGGCGCACGCTCGAGGTGTGGGCGAAAGAGCGCTGGGATCAAGCCACGGCCATGTCGGCTGCGGAAATGGCGGAGTTTAAGGCCAGTGTGCAGGAGTTGATCAAAGTATGAGCATGCTGGCCTGGGAAATTGATTGGAGCGATTCTATGAGCGAGCCTCCCAAGCACATCAGCGTGATGCGCGAGGAGATCGTGCAAGCGCTAAAGCCGCTCAACGGGGGGTTGATTTTGGACCTCACCGCGGGCGCAGGCGGTCACAGTGAAGCGCTGCTGGAAGCCTGCGACCAGAGTCAATTGATCGCGATCGATCGCGATCCGGAAGCAGTGGCTGTGGCGCAGCAGCGATTGGAGCGGTTTGGTTCGCGCGCCCGCGTTTACCATCAGAATTTCGGTGGAATTGTGCAATGGGCGGAGCAGCAGGATCTGCGCGACGTCAGCGCGGTGGTTGCGGACTTGGGCATGAGCAGTGCGCAGCTGGATAATCCGAATCGTGGCCTGAGTTTTCGCTTGGAAGGGCCGATCGACATGCGCATGGACACCACGCGCGGCGAAACCGCGGGCGAATTGATCGCGCGGCTGTCGCAGGATGAATTGGCGGATCTCATTTATCAGTTGGGCGAAGAGCGGCGTTCACGCCGCGTGGCCCGGCGGATTAAACAGGCCGAAGCTGCGGGACAATTGAACACCACCACCGAGCTGCGGCGGGCGATCGTGCAAGCGGTGGGCCCGCAGCGCGGTAAGGGCATCGATCCCGCGACGCAGACGTTCCAAGCGCTGCGCATTGCCGTCAATCACGAACTTGACGAATTGAATGCACTGTTAGCGGCGTTGCCCAATTTGTTGATGCCCGGCGGCCGCGCGGCATTGCTCAGCTTCCATTCGCTGGAAGATCGGATGGTCAAGCGCGCCTTCAAAGACAACACCGTGTGGCGCCAGCTGAGCAAGAAGCCGCTGCAACCCGGTGCGCAGGAAAAAGAGCAGAACCCCAGATCGCGCAGCGCCAAGTTGCGCGTCGGGCTGCGGCTTTCTGAAGGCGAGCTGGCAACGCCGACGCCTTGGGAAGTGGAATAGAGGCGGAACAGAGCGGAATAGAGAATTTGTGCAGAAGAAGAACCCCTTTCTAGTGCTGTGGACGTTGGCGGTGTTGGCCGCCACCACGGCGTTCTGCACCCATTTGGCCTTGCGCGTGCGCTCGATGGAGCTCGGCTACGAGCTGGGCCGTTCGCAGGGGCAGCTGGCTCGATTGCGAGAAGCCGAGCGCGTGTTGCAGCTTGAGTTGGCGAGCTACAAGACGCCCGAGCGGGTCGAGTTGGTTGCGCGCACTCTGCTGCAGATGGACACACCGAAAGCAGACCGCGTGTTCTCCGCGGGCCCTATGCCGGAGGCGAACGAAGGGGAATTGCAAGGCCAAGCGGTGAGCGTCGCTGCGGAGACGAAGGCGCCGTGAATCGCATTCGCACCCAGGCCGGTTACTGGGTTCGCGCTCGCATCGCTCTGTTGTGCGGGATGCTGGCGCTGGGGCTCGGCGTGGTGGTGGCCTCGGGGTTTCAATTGACTGGGGTCGACGGCAAAGCCTGGCGCGAAATGGCGGAGGAGCAACGTCAACGGCGGCTTCATGTGTCGCCTAAGCGAGGCAGTATTTTTGACCGCAACGGCTCGGCGCTCGCGGTGAGCGTCGATGTGCCCAGCCTCAGCATCGATGCGTTGGAGATGTTGAGCGATGTGCGGCCGCAGAACGTGCCCGTAGTGGCGCGACAAACGGCAAATCGCATCGCGCAGGCTTTGAGTCTGGATCCCGCGCAGGTTGAACAGAGAATCCTGTCGAAACGGCGTTTCGCTTGGCTCAAGAGGCAGATCAGTTTGCCCGAAGTCGAAGCGGTGCGTCAGATGACCAGCGCTGAAGCGGGAGACCAGCAGGTTCACGGCTTGAGCGTTGATGGCGAAGCGCGCCGCTACTATCCGGCGCGCAGCCTCGCGGGTTCACTGCTCGGTTTCGTCGCGCCAGACGGCATGGGCAAGGACGGCCTGGAGCTGAGCTTGCAAGACGAGCTGTCGGGGCGCGTGGAGCAGCTGAAGGGGCTGAGGGATCGCTCCGGGCGGCTGCTTTTTGCCGATGGCATTGAAGACGACCGCGCGCTCGCCGGACACGACGTACAGCTGACGATCGATCAGGGCATTCAGTACATCGCTGAGCGTGAACTGGCGTTAGCGGCGCAGACATTCGAAGCCATTGGCGGGTCCGTGGTGGTTGTTGCTCCTTCGACCGGCGAGATCCTCGCGATCGCCAGCTGGCCCCCGTACAACCCCAATGATTATCGCGCAAGCGATCCCACGACGCGTCGCGATCGCGCATTGACGGATCGCTTCGAGCCGGGCTCGACCATGAAAATTTTTACCGTCGCAGCGGGTCTGGCTTCGGGAGTGATCACGCCCACGCAGCAATTGTATTGCGAAAAAGGCCGCATGCAGGTCGACAACATTGTGCTGCGCGACACGCACCCCTCCGAGTGGCTCACGGTCTCGCAAGTGCTCGCTGTGTCATCCAACATCTGCGCGGCCAAAATAGGTCTTGGTCTGGGCGGGGACAAGCTCTACGACGCCCTTCGGCGGTTTGGCTTTGGCGAATCCACGAATCTGCCAGTACCAGGGGAGTCGGAAGGCGTGTTGCTGCCCCGTAAGCGCCCTTGGGTGCAGGTGGAAACGGCGGCTGCGGCTTTTGGACAGGGCATCACCGTAACCAACACGCAGCTGGCGATGGGCGTGGCCGCAATCGCCAACGGCGGCAACTTGATGGAGCCGCTGTTGATCAAGAAAGTGAGCACTGCGACGGGCGAAGTGTTGCGCGAAGCGGTGCCCAAGATCCGGCGCCGCGCGGTGTCGCCGCAGGTTGCTCGGGCGCTGGTCGAAATGTTGGTAGCGGTGACGGAAGGTGAAGGCACTGGAGCGGCGGCCGCAATGGAAGGCTTCCAGGTCGCGGGCAAGACCGCGACCGCGCAAAAGGTCGACCCGGGAACCGGCCGCTACTCGGACGACAGTTTCGTTGCCTCGTTCGTGGGATTGGTGCCCGCGCGCAAACCGGAGCTGGTGATTTCTGTCACCTTGGATTCGCCCCGTGTCGCTCACACGGGCGGCTCGGTGGCGGCGCCTACCTTTCGTCGGATCGCGCAATTTGCGCTGCGCTATCTGGGATTGGTTCCCCAAGGCACACGCGAAGCCGATTTGAACGAACTGTCGCACGAGGCCGACCCGGCGCGCGCGACGCTTTCCACCCTTCAGCAGGCCAGTGGGGCCGTTCCCGCCGTGCAAGAAACTCATTTGGGCGGCACGGCGGCACGTGGTGAGATCCGGATTCCCGACATGACCGGTTTGCCCGCGCGCGAGGCCCTTCGGCAGACGGCGGAATTGGGCATGGTGCCCAAGATTGTGGGCAGCGGTTTGGTGGCGCGTCAGCAACCGGCTCCGGGACAATTCGCTCCGCGCGGCGCAGCGCTGGTGATCGAGCTAGAACCCGCTTCATGACTGAGGCCATGGCCGCTGCCTCCAATTCTGGTCTCTCCCTCGATCAGCTGGCGGCTGTGCTGGCTCCAGTTGGCGCGCGTGTGGTGGGCGATGGCACTGTGCGGGTGACCGATGTCAGCCAGGATTCGCGTCAGGTGAAAACCGGGTACGCGTTTGTCGCGCGTTCGGGAGCCGGAGCGCACGGCCTTCAATTTGCGGCGGGTGCAATTGCCTCGGGGGCCCGCGCGCTGATCACTCAGGATGAAACCGGGGCGCGTGCCTTCGCCGTGCCCGCGATCGTTGTGGAGCACGAGCGCAAGGCACTGGCTCTCGCTGCGGAAGCGCTGCACGATTTTCCGAGTCGCGCCGTGAAGGTGATTGCCGTCACAGGAACTAACGGCAAAACGACCGTGGCGGTGCTCACCGAGTACGCGTTGCAATCCTGCGGTCAACTCGCGGCGCGTCTGGGAACACTAGGGTTCTCTTTTCAGGGTCAAGTGACTCCTTCCAATCTCACGACGGAAGAGGCCGATCAGGTGTCGCGTCGGTTGGCGCAAGTGCGCGACGCGGGAGGGACGCATTGCGTGCTCGAGGCATCCAGTCATGCGTTGTCACAACATCGCTTGGATGGGTTACAAATTGAGGTCGCCGCGTTCACCAACCTGACTCAAGATCATTTGGACTACCACGGGGATCTGCAGCACTACGGAGAAGCCAAAGCGCGTTTGTTCACGGATCTGTCGCCGCGCAACGCAGTGATCCACACCGGGGATGCTTTTGGCGAGCACCTCGCACAACAGCTGCCCAATGCAATTCGAGTCGGGCAAGCGGCGAGCTGTCACGTCCGCCCCTTGCATGTCGTGTGTGACGCCGCGGGGATTCATGGGGACCTGGCAACCCCGTCGGGTACCGTCCGAGTCGACAGCCCGTTAGTGGGTCGCCATAATCTGGAAAATATTTTGGTGGTGTTGGGCATTGCCAGCGCACTGGATCTCGATGTGCAAAGGGTTGCAGCTCAACTCGCTACGGCTCCAAGCGTTCCGGGTCGCTTCGAGCGCTGTGATGTTGCAGGCGACTCCATCAGCGTGCTCGTGGATTACGCCCACACTCCCGACGCGCTCAGTCGCGTGCTCAAAGCCTGTCGCGAACTGTGCTCCGGCAAATTGATCTGCGTGTTCGGCTGCGG
>DATJEQ010000487.1:0-11077 GCA_035496495.1 Polyangiaceae bacterium | reverse complement strand
GAAAAGGTTCGTTGTTGGCGAACTTACAACCCGAAACCGGATCCCACATCACCTGAGAACGCAATCCTGATCCGTGCTGGCCCGAGCCCTGGTTCAGTGTGTGGTTGCGATCTTCAGTGTGGAACGCGATCTCCCAAAAGGGTTCGAAGCCCAGGACGTGCTCCAGCCACAGTAATGCCGGCTTCATGGTCTGGAAGTTGGACGTGACGTGATCGAAGGCCTGGAGCTGAAACTGGTTCTTTCCTCCGCGGGGTTTGGGGTGCTTGATCATGCCCGGGAACAAGCCGGCGTAATTGCGGTACTCGAAGAATCGAAACGTCGTGTCGCCGAAGGGAGTAGTGATGGAAAAGCTTGCGACCGATCCGTATTCGTCGTGAGCGTGACCAATTTCTTCGATGAGCGTGCCGCCGCGTTCGTCCAGTAGGCGAAAGGCGTGTGCAATGTCTTCCACCTCGAATGCAATGGTGCCGACGCCATCGGGATGCTTCTGCAGGTAGCGCCAAGCTCGACCGCCTTGCCCGACTGGCGTTGAGCACACGATGCGGATCTGGCCGGCTTCGAACACCAAGGAGCGCTGCTTTCCGGCTTGCATCAACTGCGGGCTGCTTTCAGCGACCTCCGCGAAATCCATCAGGTCGACGTAAAAGCGACGGCTGCGCTCCAAATCGCGCACGTAGTAGTGGATGCCTAGCAATCGCTTAATGCCCAAAGGTGCGAGGCTGCGTTCGGCGGACATGTACTAGCTCCCAATCCTCGGCGGCGGTGCGTCAGGTTGCGCCTCGGGGTGCGCCTGCTGAAATGCTGGCAAGTCCGCACAGTTCTTTTCGATCGCAAGTAGCCTGTCGAGCCCGGCCAAATCGGCTTCAAAACGTCGCGCGCCGTACAGTTGAGGGATTAAGAACACGTCAGCTAGGGTCAGCGAATCGCCGAAGCAGTAAGTTTCGCTGTGAGTCTCAATCAGCCGATGCACGCGACGCAAGCCGGACGTGATGTGCGCCCCGAGCCAGGCTTTCGCGCGTTCAGCATCCGTCCACTGTTCTATCGCGTGCAAGACGCTGTTGTTTTGTAGCGGCTGAATCCCGGAGTTGATCACTTCCACGACTTCGCGCACTTTGGCTTTCAGCACCGGATCCTTCGGCAGCAGAATGGGTTCTGGGTGCAGCTCTTCCAAAAGCTCCACGATTGCCACCGATTGGGACAGCACCGTGCTGTCCTGGCCCTCCACAGGTGGGATCACCAGCAGCGGCACTTGCCCGGCAGGGTGCAGCTCTAAGTACGCGTCGGATCGGTGTTCGTCGCTGCCGGGAGCAATGTTCACCGGCATGATTTCGTGATCCACGCCTTTGAGGCCCAACACGATGCGCACGCGCCAGCTCGAGCTGCTTCGCCAATAAGAATGGAGCCTCATGGTGCGGTTCCTTCCCAAACGGCGTGTTTTGGTAACGCCACGCGTTGTTCGATGCTGCCGAACAGATTGCTGCCGTCTTCCGCCAGCATTTCGATGCGCACGCTGTTTCCCGGCAGCAGAAATGGCGTTCGCGCCGCACCGAATTCGATGATCTCGCGCGCCCGTCGTTCGGCCAAGCACGACACGCCTCGCGCCGGATCGACGTTGGACACCGTTCCACCACCCAAAATGGTTCCCGCTGTAAACGAGCGTGTCTGGGTGATGTGTGCGATCAAGTCGTGAAACGAGAAGTGCATTTCGCCCGCATTGGGATCACCCACCAACGCACCGTCGAGTGACGAGCGCAACGGCAGGTGCACGCGACCGTCCCGCCAGGCGCTGCCCAGTTCGTCAACCGTGATGGCAAAAGGTGAGAACGCTGTAGCCGGCTTCGAGCAAAAGAACCCAAAGCCCTTGTGCAGCTCCTTCGGTATTAAATTGCGCAGTGTGATGTCGTTGGCCAGCATCACCAAGCGGATGTGTGAGGCGGCTTCGTGGGCGAGCGTGCCTTGCGGCGTGTCAGCGAGGATCACGCACACTTCGGCTTCGAAATCCAACCCCCAGCCGGCGTCAGTCAACTCCATGTCGGCATCGTGAGCCAGCATGACGCCGGACCCACCTTGATACACCAGCGGCGCGACGCGTACGTCCTCGGGTAGCGCCGCGCCACGCGCTTTGCGTACCAAGGCAATGTGATTCAGGTACGCTGAGCCGTCCACCCATTCGTATGCTCGTGGCAAGGGAGCCAAGAGTTTCACGCTCGACACCGATCCCGTGCGCTGCCCACCGTGCAAAGCGTGGGCAAGTTGCTGCAGTTGCGGCTCGACGCGTGGCCAATCATCCAACGCCGACTGCAGATCCGCGACGATGTTTCCCGCGTCGGCGTAGAACTCTGCCTGTCGATCGATGACGATCAGTCGCCCATCGCGGGTCCCATCGTCGCGGGTGGCTAGCCTCATGGTGCACCTCCCAAAGGCAGGGCTCCACTCGTCGGGTGGGCGGCGGGGTAGTGCTGCAGCAGTGAGCGCAGCCCGGTGGCGATCGGTTCTTTGTGCAAGTAACGAATTTCGAGTGCCTCGAGTTCGCGCCTCAAACTCGTGGCCAGCTGTTGGCCGGAGCTCGGGAGCGCGTGCTGTGAGCCAAGCTTGAACAGGCTTTCCAGCAGGTTCCAGCGCAGCAGCCACTCATCGGGAAAGTGTTGATTCAATGCGCGGTGAATTGAATCAAAGCTCGCGAACACCTCGCGACCCTGCGCGCGCCAGCTTTCCAGGGCACGTTCGTACAAGGCGAGCAACTCTCGCTCCGTGTCGCTGCGAGCGCGGGGGCGGGGAACGAGTGCGTCACGTGCGGGGACCATGTCGTGGTAGGAGGGGTGGGCGGCGCCTGCGTACCCGCGCACGATCTCCCCGAACACCAGCGGGTACGGCGCCGCTTCGTAGCAGGGGGGGCGATCGGGTATGCGAATTATGACTTGCTCGAGGATCAACGCGAGCACTTCGCCGTCGGCGCCGAACAGCGTGTCGAGCACGCGCCCACTGACCTGCGCGCCGCTGTCGTAGCGCAGAGTGACATTCCCTTCGAGGCGGGTGCCGCTCTGAGGTTCCCAATCGTTTGTGGCCGACGTGAATGGACCCAAAGGAACGCGATGATCCATCGATTCGAGCGGCGCGCCGCGCCAGCTCAAGGGCAGCGAGTGCAAATAGAGCGCGGAACGACCCGCGAATTGCAGCCAGGTCACAGCCTCGTCCCGCTTGCCAGACTGAGCGAGCACTCCGCTGATCTGAATGCCACTGCTGAGCTGCATTGTTGCCAGTTCCCGGCTATCGATGGCGCGCACGACGGCGCTGAGCCCGCCTTCACGAAAGGCAAGCCGATTGGCGACTTGCTCGAGCACATCGCTCAGTTGCGCAAAATCTTTGGCCACGAACAACTGTGGCTGCGCACGGGTGATGTCATACCCAACATCGATGCATTCTGCCGTCAATGGGATCTTGCTCACTTCGGGCAGGTGGCAGCTGTAACTCTCCCACAGCGACGACAATAGGCCAGCGCCGTACAACTTGTAGTTCTCGGTGTTCCCCACCAACCCGTATTCCGCCGTCCACCAGTACAGCCGCGCCAATGCCGCCGACTCGCTGAGGCGTTCGCAGTCTGCATTGGCCTGAGCCAGAGCGGCATTGGCGGCATCGATCTGCTCGCGCGTTGAGCTGGGATCTTCTTTCACCTCGGAAAGAGTGTAGATAGCGCGGTACACAGCTGCGTCTTCGGGCAGGGTGAAGGCCCTGCTGCCGATCTTTCCGAAGTGTTGGATGTAAGCCCGATAATCAGGATCGACGAGAATTGGGGCGTGGCCGGCGGCTTCGTGGATGATGTCTGGGGCGGGTGTGTAAGCGAGGTGGGCCAACGTGCGGATATCTGCGGCAATCGGTAAGATCCCAAGCGCTTGCAACTCGACAAAGGCCCGGGGCGGAATGAAGCCATCGACGCAGGCCGCGCCCCACCCAAAGCGCGCCAAGCGATCGTTCATCTCGGTAATCCTGGGTATGCGTTCCACGCTCATGCCGGTTTCGTGCAAGCCGTTGGCATAAGCGGGGTGGGCCGTTTCTTTCAGGCGCTCGTAAGTGTGCAGCAGCACGAAGCGCCACGTCGCATGCGCCACTTCGTCGTAGGCGGAGTAATCCTGCTCGACGAGGTATTGCCTGAGGTGCGCCGGAACGCGGTCGTCGTTGGAATTCAATGAACTCCTCCTTCGCGCTCTACTCTCCAGAGTCTAGCGCAACCCCGCGAAAGCGCCGCTGTGGCATTTTTGTAGCGGATTCTAAGCGGAATTTGTTGGAAAAGTTCTTTGACGGGCTTAGGCTCAAGGCGTGAAACGTTCCCTGTTCGCTGGCCTAGCACTGCTGATCGTGACTGGTTGTCACAGGAGCCAGGATGCTGAAGGCCCGATGGAGCGCGCGGGCAAGGGGGTCGACAAAGCTGCGCAGAAAACTGGCCAAGCCGTGTCGAAAGCGGCCAGCAAGACAGGCACGGCTATCAAGAAGGCTGCCCACGCCACCGGCAATGTTTTCGTAAAAGCGGGACAGAAACTCAAAGGAGAAAGCGGCGACGCCTCGTCATCTCGCCGCTAGCGCCCTCTCGCGCTCCCCCCGCTGGGCACGACGCGAACCATCATGAATCGCTGTAATGGACGTGGCAGCCGTAAACCGGGGCCTCAGGGATGGCCACGGGGTGACCTGCTGCAAGATCCGCGAGTGCGGCGTCGACGTAGTTGACGAGTTTGCCGCCAATGGGGGATCTGCCTTCACCGTCGGGCGAGTTGTCGGCGGGGCCGTGGTACACGAGGATGCCCTCTTTGTTCACAATGAACATGTGCGGCGTGCGCTCCGCGCCGAAGGCGTGGCCCACCTTGCCGTCTTCGTCGATCAGGATCGGGTTCGGCATGTTGAATCGCGCCGCGCCGTCGCGGCTCTTGTCGACTCCATTGCCTTCTTTCCCCGGCCCTGATGAATTGATCGAGAGCCACACCACACCCTCATTCATGTGCCGTGCCGCCGCATTCACCAGCGGGCCTTGAGTGTGCGCAGCGTTCACGAACGGACAATTCGGATTGAACCACTCCAGCACTACGACCTTCCCTTTGAAACCGGAGAGCGCAACATCCTTGCCGTCCAGATCCTTCAACGTGAACTGGGGAGCCGCCTCGCCCAGTTTCGCTACCGGAGCGGCCGCCGATTTTGCACTCGCAGCCGACGCTCCGACTTTCGCAGGTGCGGCAGTCACCGCCGCGGCAGCTACGGGAGTGGGTTGGGGTGCCTGGGTTTGCGCCACGGGCTTCTTCGCGTCGCAGCCAAACACGAATAAAGGAATTGCAATCAACGTTGCAGTCGTACACAGGGTTCGCAGCATCATTGCCCCAACATAAAGCCGCCCCCGCGCAACGGCCAGGGCCCTGCAACATGCGCGATATGTGGTGCCGCTTGAGCCGTGAGAGCAAGCAACACCCGGGATCCCAGCGATCTGCTCGCATTGCCTGCACTCGCGCTCGCCTATTGGGTGGGATCTTGCACCTGGTGGCGCGAGGGTTACCCCACTTCCCCGCGGTCTGATGCGCCACAACCGACGCCGTAACTATTGCGTCGAGGACATCTGTCGCGCCCAATTGTGGGAATGCAGAGCGCCGTAGGATCAGTAATGCGGCGGTTTCTCGTTTGAGACTTCGCGGCTGCCGAATTCGGCTTTCAGTAGGCGCTCGGTGGCGTCGAGCCGTTTGCTGAGCGCGTGTACGGATTGGTTCAGCTCGACCACGACGTGGTTGAGCTCGGCGATGTGCTTGTCCTGATAGGCGACCTTGGTCTCAAGGGTGAGCAGGCGCTCGTCGGTGTCGGACATGGTTATGAACCTTCATCCTCGGCGGGGATGTCCTCAACTGCAAACGCCCAGAAGCGAGGTGAGGTGTTCTTATATAACAATAAGCGACAACGTGGGTCGCGCATCAGCGCGGGTGGAAAAAGTGAGAGCACCAATCAACCCCGGAGGGGATTTCGAGGGGCAATTTCCAATGCGCAAAAGAGGGTACTGCTCGGTTGGCAAGCATTGGTGCTCGTGTTAACGGAGCAGCCGCCGCGGGCCCAGGGCGCTCGCGACTAGCACCAGGCAGAAGGATCAATGGCAGATTTATCGCTCAACCAATCAGGCATCGGTTTGCACGGCAAGATCACTCAGGTCATTGGGCCAGTGGTCGACGTTGAATTTCCTCCCGGCAAGCTGCCTTCAATTTTGAACGCCCTCACCACCACCAATAAAAACGTCTCTGAAGAGGCGGATAACCTGGTGCTGGAAGTGGCACAGCACTTGGGCGAGTCCACCGTGCGCGCTATTGCCATGGACGCAACCGAAGGATTGGTGCGCGGCGGCGTGGTGAAAGATACGGGTTCGCCGATCAGCATGCCGGTGGGCAAGGGCACTTTGGGCCGCATTCTCAATGTGGTGGGTAAGCCGGTGGACGGCAAAGGCGCAGTGCAGAGCACGCACCGCCTGCCCATTCACCGCGCAGCACCGGGCTTTGTCGATCAGAGCACCTCGGTCGAAATCTTCGAGACCGGCATCAAAGTCGTGGATCTCCTCGCGCCATACCGCAAGGGCGGGAAGATTGGTCTGTTCGGCGGCGACGGCGTGGGCAAAACCGTGCTCATCATGGAGCTCATCAACAACGTGGCCAAAGCACATGGTGGTGTGAGCTGTTTCGCGGGCGTGGGCGAGCGCACCCGTGAAGGCAACGATTTGTACTTGGAAATGATGGAATCCAAGCTGGAATCGGGCGATCCGGTGCTCAGCAAAGCCTGTCTGGTTTATGGGCAGATGAACGAGCCGCCCGGAGCGCGTGCACGCGTGGCGCTCAGTGCGCTCACCTGCGCGGAATATTTCCGCGACGAAGAAGGGCAGGACGTGTTGCTCTTCGTCGACAACATCTTCCGGTTCACTCAAGCTGGTTCAGAGGTGTCGGCGTTGCTCGGTCGTATGCCAAGCGCCGTGGGTTATCAGCCGACGTTGGCCACCGAAATGGGCGCCCTGCAGGAGCGCATCACTTCGACCACCAAGGGCAGCATCACCAGCGTGCAAGCGATCTACGTGCCCGCGGACGACTTGACCGACCCAGCGCCGGCCACCGCCTTCGCGCATTTGGACGCCACCACGGTGCTCTCGCGCTCGATTGCCGAGCTGGGCATTTACCCCGCCGTCGATCCGCTCGATTCGACGAGCACCATGCTCGATCCGCAGATTGTGGGTGAGACGCATTACAACGTCGCGCTCGGCGTGCAACGCACCTTGCAGCGCTACAAGGATTTGCAAGACATCATCGCCATCTTGGGCATGGATGAGCTCAGCGAAGAAGACAAACTCACGGTGGCGCGCGCACGCAAAATGCAGCGCTTCTTGTCGCAGCCGTTCTTCGTGGCCGCACAGTTCACGGGCATGAGCGGCAAGTACGTGCCACTCAAGGAAACCATCGCCGCGTTCCAAGAGATCCTCTCCGGTTCCTTGGATTCGCTCCCTGAGCAAGCCTTCTACATGGTCGGCAACATCGACGAAGCCAAAGCCAAGGCTCAAAAATTGAAGGAAGCGTCGTAACGATTGGCGTCGTAGGGACAAGGCGCGCCCTGCCCCAATAGACCGGCCCCGAAATTCCCCATGGCATCGCAAATAGATTTGGAAATCGTGACCCCCGAAGGGCGCCAGCTGCACGAGAGTGTCGACGACCTCACTGCGCCCAGTGTCGACGGTGAATTCGGGGTGTTGCCGGGTCATCGCCCATTGCTCGCGGCACTGAAGACGGGCTTGCTCGCATTTCACAAGAACGGCGAAGAAGTGCGCATTGCGGTTGGCCCTGGCTTCGTCCAAGTGGCAGAAGACCGCGCGCTGGTGCTGGCCGATCACTTCATGCGCAAAGAGCAAATCGATCCGGTGCTCGTTCGACGCGACCTGAAGGACGCCGACGAAGCCATTGAGCGCTGGCATGGGGACCATCAAGATCACCAACTGATCGAGTGGGTGATGAAAGCGCGTTGGTGCGCCACTCTATTGGAGCTTTACGGAGACCCCCCGCCGCCCATCGTGCGTACCTTCCGCGAATTCGAGGCCGGCGCGTTGGAATCCTATCGCTTGCCAGAAGGCACCGAATCGGCCGAGTCCCAGCATTAGCCCTGCAGTGTAACAGTGGTGGGGGAACGCTCGGTCACCGTGACCTGAGCGCATGACGCTTTTTGGCGTTGCCCATCTTCGGGATCGCGCCGACGATAAAGTTGTTGAGGAGAGTTATATATGAAGTATTTCACACGACTCACCACGACGGCGCTCCTTCTGCCCGCCGCAATTGCGTTGCTTGCCAGCGGTGCACTCGCTCAGGAAGCGGCATCGGTTTCGGCGTCCACCAACGACGGTGTCGGCGCCAGCAGCGAAGCGGCAGGGTCGAAGTTTACCCAAGCGCCGTTCGAGTTCGGGTTGTTCGGCGGTGCGCTCATCCTTTCGAAGAATCACAGCGTCTTCCGCGGCACGCAGACCGCGTTCGTTGCCCCTTCGCTCGAGTTTGGCGGTCGCGCCGCAGCGTATCCGCTGCAATTCTTGGGGCTTGAGCTGGAAGGAGCGGGTTCGCCCATTCATACCAAGGCTCGCACGAACACCACCGACGGCTGGTTTGTCGGCCGTGGGCACTTGATCGGGCAGGTGCCGCTCAATGGTTGGTCGCTGTTCGCGCTAGCGGGTGGTGGCGCCATGAGCATCGCCAGCAATCAGAATGGATCCGCAACAGCTCCGGAATTTCACTTTGGTGCCGGCGCGAAAGTGGCTTTCAACGAGCTGATCGGTCTGCGACTCGATGTGCGCGATACGATGAGCAAGAAGTTGGCAAGTACCAGCCTGACCAATAGCCCGGAAGTGTTGCTGGGATTGACGTTTTCCGCGCGCCGCAGCGAGCACGTGGTGGCCGCTGCGCCGCCGAGCGATCAGGACAAGGATGGAGTCAACGACGAGCGTGACATGTGTCCCGATCAAGCGGGGCCGGCGCCCGATGGCTGCCCCGACAGCGACAAGGACGGCATTGCCGACAACAAGGATGCCTGCCCCAATGAAGCGGGTCCTGGTTGCGGCTGCCCGTTGAAAGACCGCGACGGCGATCACTTCGTAGACGAGCTAGACAAGTGTCCCGATCAGGCAGGCACTGTCGACGGCTGCCCCGACACCGATCCGGATCGTGACGGCATCGTTGGCGACGCGGACAAGTGCCCGAATCAAGCAGAAACCGTAAACGGCTTCGAAGATGGCGACGGTTGCCCCGATGTGGTGCCTGAGAAGGTGCGCAAGTTCACGGGCGTCATCCAAGGCATCGAGTTCGATCGCAATGGCGACCACATTCGTACCGGTTCGACGGCGACGCTCGACAACGCCGTGTTGATCCTCAACGAATTCCCATCGCTGCGGATCATGATTTCCGGGCATACCGACACCGACGGCGTGCGTGACTACAACATCGATTTGTCCCAGCGTCGCGCCGCGTCGGTGAAGGCCTACTTGGTGAGCAAGGGCATTGCCGACAGCCGCATTGAAACGCGCGGTGCCGGCCCAGACGAGCCCATTGCCGACAACAAAACGAAGGCCGGCAAGCAAAAGAATCGCCGCATCGAGTTCAAGTTGCTCGAAGGCAGCACTGCACCCGCAGCGGCTCCAGCCCCGACCAAGTAACGACGGCGGCTGTGCCCGCGGCAGGCCACTAGTAAACTGCCGCGCGCCGAGTGCCTCGGCGTCACGCTCACATTTTGGTAAACGTGAAGCTTGAGGCGTTGAAGCGCCCAGTCTGAGTGAAGGTCATCAGGTAAGTTCCCGCTGCCGGGAAGGTGACGGTGGCGAGGTTGGGGCGATCCTCCCACGAGTGGAAATTTTCTCCCGAGCCGGAGTTGGCGGTAGAGGTAGCGGTAACGGGAACATCTCCCGTTGTGATGGTGTCACCGAAAGAAATGTTGAAGCCGGCGTTTGACCGCATTGAGGCCAGGACGCAGCTCACGGAATACGTGCCGGCCTGCGTCACAGCAACGGTGTATTTGGTCCACTCGCCGCCCCCTTCGGGGCTGTAGCAAAGATAGGTGGCGTCAGCCGGCATGGGGTCGCCATTGATTGTGTTGTCAGGCTTGCTGGGATTCATTCGGCAGATACCAGCATTGTCGTCGCAGGCGGCGACGCCGCAGATCTGAGCGTTCGCGGGCATCGGTGGGCGATAGACCATTGCACCGGCAGGTTGATCACCGAAAACAGTCCCGGTGTTGGCATAGGCCACGTTCACGCCGCCGCGATCATAATCGCAAGTGTTGATCTTGCCCGGGATCGTCAGCGCGGTGAACGGAGTGCCGGCATAGCCAGCGGGGATTGCATTCACTGAACCGCCGGCCCCCATCATGCCGCCTCCACCGGTGCCGCCCGGGGTGAGCGAAGTCGAACCCCCGCCGCCAGCGAAACCTCCCGCTCCTCCAGCGCCCGCCGTGGACATCATCCCTGCAGAGCCAGCCATGCCGCTGGTGCCCGCAACCGCACCACTCGCACCAGCCGTGCCACCACTTCCCCCCGGAGTGAGCCCCTCGACTCCGCTCGGGGAACCCCCGCTGCCGCTCGGGGAACCTCCGCTGCCGCTCGGAGAACCCCCACCACCCACGGCGCCGCTCGTTCCCCCTGGGGTGAGCGAAGTCGAACCCCCGTTCCCCCCTGAACCCCCTGGGGAATTGCCGTTGTTGGAGCCGCTGCATCCAGCGACTGTGACGGCTGCAAGCGCGAAGAAGAATGAGGTCGATCGGATCATGGGGGGAAGTGTATCAATGCGCCGCGCCAGCATCCAGCTTGCGATTGAGGTCGGCTTGCGTCTTGCGGTCGTAAACGAAGAACTGGCGATCAATCAGTACCTGCTGATCCATCGTGACCCGGATGTTCCAGGTGCCGATCGGATCGCCGGGGTGGAAGGTCCACACCTGAGAAATCTCGCGCTGCCCAATGGCGAGGGTCGCGCTACCCGTGTAGTCGGCTGGGGCGGCAGGGGTGTTCTGTTTGCCTGGCTTGCGGGCAAGGTGCGGCGGGCTCAGCTGCCAGCGGATC
>DATJEQ010000486.1:0-3153 GCA_035496495.1 Polyangiaceae bacterium | reverse complement strand
CGAGATGTCCCAGCACCACCCGCCGCTCGTGGTCGGGGGTAGGGGTATGCCGCTCTCCGGAACTGCGAAGGCTTGCTGTGGCTTCTGCGCGACGAGGTTGGTGCAGGCTGACACAACTTGCCAAGTGCCTTCTGGATTGCCCCCGCAAGTACCCAGCGATTCGCACAGGCCGCCCGCACCGTTGCCGCTGCACCCTGTGAGCTCGACCACTGACGCCAGGATCACTCCCGAAGCCCAACTCAGCGTTTTTGGTGTTCTGTATCGCATCGCGCTCAGCGCCCAATCTTCGCGAGTCTCACATTGGCTTGAGGGTCATATTCTGCAGGCCCTGAAGCCCGAACAAGCCATCGCCGCCCTTGCCGGTCAGCTGCAATTGCTGTCCGGCGTTGTTAGGATTGCAGAAGGTTGCGCTTGAGGCTTGCGTGGGATCCTGCAGCTTCACCTCCACTCCATTGAAAATGCGCAAAGTGCTCGACTGAATCAAGGTGTTCCCCTGTGCTAGCCAACCGCCCTTATCCGAAACGGCAACCACGTAGGCGCTGTAGTGACAATCACACCCCTGTTCGGCAGTTGGCGTGCAGCTAATGTCGTTGAACGCGGGCGGGATTGTTGCGCTGCTGGGCTTGTAGAAAGCAGTCAACGCTGTTGCGAGCTGCGTGCAAGTCGGGTTGCCGCCGTTCGCGATCAAGCATCGATGGTCGAAGTGCGTCATGTTCTCTTCCGCCCCGGCGAATTGCGTCGAAAAGAACAAACTTGTTTGATAGGTCGGCGCTCCTGTCGCGGGGTCAGTGGTGAGCTGCAGCGTACCGGCCAAGAGTGTTGGTGCAACGTGCCAAAGGTTGGCGTTCGTTACTTTGCCCATATCGGTGTAGACGAGTTGCGAGCACCAATCACCGCTGGTGGTTTGCTGCAGCACTAACGGGTTCGCTTGCGGCGGTGCCAATGTCGCGGGCAAGGGCTTTCCGGTGGCGCCCTGAAAATCAGTGATCTCGGTCGGCTGTGTGGGCCTCACCTGAAGCGATTGGCAAGAGCTGCCCACGCCCATTGCCAAGTTGATGGTCCAGTTGCCCGCGGGATTGTTGCCGCATTCCCCCAGCTCCTGGCACTCGCCTTGCGCGCCTTTGCCCGCGCAGCCAGCAAGAAGCACTGCACCGCTGAGAACTAGCCCCGCACCGAACCTAACGGCGAGCAGATCGAGGAATCGCGTTGGTTTCAATAGAAGAACCACGTCGAAATTTCTCCTCGGTTGTTGGTGGCTTTCACGCCGTCGCCAAAGGTTTGAGTCATGGTTTGTCCAGAAAGCGCCACTTGGAACGCAGGCGTGATCGAGCACCAGATCGTGGCGTCGATGTAACGCCCCTTGTCCCACACGAAGGGTCGGCCTTGAGTGGGCGTTAACTGCAGCGCGTTGCTGGATTTGATTTGCGAATAGGTTCCAGAGATCGAGAGAAGCTTCCCTTCGCGGAAGGGGAAGTGATAGTGCAGGTTGACCACCAGGCCCTGCCACTTGATGGTGTGCACCTTGGAATTCGCGTCGAAGGTGACAATTCCTTGATCGATGTTGGGGCTGTACGCGGGCGCCGGCAACGTGTTGTGCGGATTGGGCAACGCGGGGAACAGCACGCCGCCGGTGAGCGTGTTGTACAGGTCGGTCGCACCGTCAGTGAGCGAGAATTCGCCGGTGACGGACACGGTGTTGCTCAAATTCTGGCCACGGGCAGGAATAATTGGAACGAATGCCTGCGCCACCGCGCCCCAGCCGTGAGCCACCTGTGGATCGCCCGGCACCGCTGAGAAGTCGGTCACGGCCATGCGCCGTCCCACACCCGATACACCGACCGCCATGGGAGCGGGCTTTGCGCGCCGCGGCCCTTGAGCAGAGGCCCCCTTCCAGCCATTCACGCTGAGTTTCAGACCCGCCTGCAGATCCGGAGCGCCTGAATCACGCGTCGCCGGGCGCGTCGCCGCAACTGCGGCTTCAAGACCGAGCGCATCGCCGTCGATGACTTTGGTCAAGCGCAGCTGTGGATTACGGTGAAACACCTCACCGAGTACGCCCAAGAACGCTGGCGTGTTGGGGAAGAAACCTGAACCACCCCAGCCGTACAGGTCCTGTGTTTGCCCTGCCAGCACATCGACAATCGGCGTCTCTAGCTTGGTGTAGAATTGGCGCAAGCGAATGGGCCCCGCAACGTAGCTCTGATCTTGCGTCGCGTTGGAGGCCACGGTGCCGAAGAAATCCATCTCCAGAAGGGCAGATGCCTTCATGGATTCGAATTCGGGTGCCTCGACTTTGAATCCCAATCGTGAGTCGCGCGCGGTCCATTGCATGCGCGGGTTGTCACCGGCAATCGTGTTGGGCCTGGCGATCGTGTTGTTGCTCATCGTTTCAGAGAAACTCTGAGTTGAGTCCAAGATGCCATCGAGTTCGACGAACCCTTGAAAACCCAGCTTCCACCCCGGTTCACCAGAGGCGAGTGGAGCAGCGGGCTCCGTCTTTGCTGTGGGGGCGCCCTCCGCCTTCGCGGCACCGCCAGTGTCAGTCGATGCAGCGGCGTTCGCATCCGCAGCCGCTCCTGAGACTGCGCCAGAGCCAGCGGCGCTTGCGTCCGCAGAGGTTGCGTCGGCAGCCGTTGCAGCCTCCCCGGCAGGGATTGCAGGCTCGGCGGCGGTTGCCTCCGAAGCGCCTTTTTCCCCAGAATTTGCAGCGTTATCCGTCGAAGGCTCTGCAGCCTTAGCGGGCACAACAGCCGAAACGATCAAGCCCGCAGCAGCCAGAACACTCAGAGATTGCCGCGACCCATGCCCACTCTTGGTGAGGTTTCCACCCATAGAGGCGCCTATCTCACAGTTCCGCACGGAACGGAAGAAGCTGCGAGCGGTGCAAAGAAGCAACGAATCGATCCGTCACTCCTAGAAATGTCTGGCTCATTTGGAAACGAACTCCCTTGAAGGAATGGGTATAAGATGGGGCGCTAAACAGCCCCGAATCGGTAACGCAGTGAGAACTAGGTGGAGTGGCTGAGCCGTGCTCGGCCGCGTCAGATAGCAAAATTCTCAGTTGATTCTGCATGCCTGGGTCGTTGGGCCCGGCTAATGTACAGACAGGATCCTAGAGGCGTGCCTAAAGGAGAGTATCGACAATGCCCCGCA
>DATJEQ010000485.1:0-2882 GCA_035496495.1 Polyangiaceae bacterium | reverse complement strand
TGGCGCGAGCGCTGGCGGTGCAACCGGGGGCACTGTGAGTGGCGGTGCAGCCAACGGCGGCGCAGCGGGCGGTGGTGGGGCCGCAAGTGGCGGAATGAACACTGGCGGCACAGGTGGTGACAACAGTGCGGGCACTGGCGGCATGGGCGGAGCGGCCGGCGCGGGAGGCCAAATGGCGATGGGGGGCACTGGCGGTGGCGCCGCGGCAATGAGCGCGGGTTGCGGGATGCTGCCCGGTGCGACGGATTCTTCCACAAATTGGATCAAGCACGACATCACCGTGACTGGAGTCGATCCGGCATTTGTTGCGCAGTATCCGGTCAATCCGGGGCAGACGTATGACTGGACGCACCGCAATTATTTCTTGCGATTGCCCACTGATTACGATCAAACGCATTCGTACCCGATTGTCATCGGTGGTTCCGGGTGCGGTGGGTCGGAAACGGTGGGTTCTGAGGGCGGTTATTCGCCGTTCGGCATTGGCTCGGGCGAGACAGAAGCGATTCAGGTGTCGTTGTCATACGTGCTGTCTTCTGCTGCGATTCCGGATTGCAACGGTGCGGTATTTGCTGACGATTTCGACAACAGCCCGGAGGCGCCGTATTTGGCCGCCGTGGTCAATGAGGTGGAATCTTTGTACTGCACCAATCCCGGCAAGGTGTTCCTCAGTGGCTACAGTAGCGGCGCCTTCGAGGCGGTCACGCTCGGGTGTGCGAATGGGGATATTCTGCGCGGTTTTGGGGTGCAGATCGGTGGCGGCCTGCGGCTGCATCACCCGCCGTGCAAGCCGAACCCGGTCGCAGCAATCTTCGTCGTAGGTCTGCAAGACACCGAAAACCCCATCGGTCCACTGACGACGCCGCTGCATGATTCGCTGGGCACCGCGCCCGCGCGCGATGAAATCCTCACGCGCAACGGCTGCGTCGGTCAAGATCACATGCCCTGGGATCCCGATTACCCGCTGTGCGAAACCTACACCGGCTGCCCCGCCGCGTACCCCGTCGTCTGGTGCGCCATCAACTCCGGCCACATTCCCCCCATGGGCGACCCCGAAGTCGCCAAATACCGCATCGACGGCATCAAGAAATTCTACCTGTCGCTGCCCTGACGCTCTGAGCGATTAATTCGCGTCCGCGTCGGCGCCTTCGCTTTGAGCGTCGGCGTTGGCGTCGACCTGTGCGTCACTATTCGCGTCAGTGCTGGCGTCGACCTGCGCATCACGGTTGATTGGACACAGCGGAGGCGGCTGTGTGTACTTGCATGCGGAATGTGCGTCGCACACACCTAAGATGCACATAGGCGTTCCGCCGTAGCAGATCTCACACGAGCTGCCGCAACGTTGTCCTTCACAGGGGTTTCCGATCGTTACGCGGCAGATAGAGCCTGGGCAGCCGCCATTGGCATCAACTTCCGCCCCTGACGCCCCCGCGCCTCCACCGGCCGCACTCCCAGCGCGGCCTCCACCACCGCCCGTCCCAGCCGCCCCATATTGCTTCGCGTCGTTCGTCGATCCGCTGCACCCAAGAAACAACGCTCCCACGGCGAGATTGAACACCCATCTCATCTTGGAATCCCCCGGCAAACCATCTGACAGATTGTACCCGGGCCATGAGAATGAACCAGCCCAGGGACAGCGATTCTATCGTGGTGGTTCGCACTTTGATGTGCGGAACGCTCAGAGGGATGAAGGGGTGCCGCCAGGATTGGCCGTTCGCGGTGGCAGTGTCGTCAATTGTCAGTATTATAGTTAAAATATGTCAGAATTAATTCCGGCGCTGGACTGGTCCAAGGTCGATGCGCGGCTGCTGCGGGCGCCGCGGGGGCGGCGGTCGGATCGCGGGCGGGCGCGGCTGCCGGCGGCAGTGGAACGGCACTTGCTGCAGCGCTTGGCTACATTGCAGCGTCCGGCATTTTCTGAACTGGCGCGCGAGCTGGAGTGCTTTTGTCGTCAGCAAGGCCTGCGCGTGCCGGCGCGCTCGACAATCTACAATGCGGTGGCGCGCGCTCCGATACCCCGGTATCGCTGGAGTGAATTGCCCACAGCGGTCACCGCAGCGTTGTACAATCTGACTGCCACAGCAAGCGGCGCGCAATTGCAGGGTGAACCTTCGCGCACCGATATACCGGGAGATCAAATCGTATTCTACGCGTTGAACTACGGTACGTCACGCGCGGTCAGCTATGCCGCGCGTTTGCCCTGGTTGTGTTTGCAGCGCGCGTCTGAGAAGAGTGGCTGGCGCCCTAAGAGCCGCTCGCTACTGAGTGCCATAATGGCCTACCGAGGACTCTGAGATGCGGTCAGCATTGCAAGTGCTTCCTTCAGCGATAGCGCAAGCGGTGCGCCACGAAACCGATTGGTTCTTGATCGGTGGACAAGCCGTGCGTTGCTTCGTCCCTTATCGACCCAGCCGTGACGTCGATTTTGGCGTCACTTCGCCGCTTGCGTTGAAGCGACTCGAAGCACGATTGCGGCACAGCGGGCGAGTTGAGATCATCGAACGAGCACCGGATACCGTGCACCTCAGCTTCGAAGGGATCGACGTTTCCCTGTTCGTGTTGCCGCACTTGAGAAAACATGTCGAGCACCATGTGCTCACGCTGAATGGGTTGTTTGCCACCAAGTTACACGCCTTGTTGGATCGCGGGACGCGTCGTGATTTCTTCGATCTGTATGTGCTGCTGGATGCGCAACACATGGGCTTGTGCGACTGCATTGAGGCGCTTCGTACCGTTTACAAACAGCCCATCAATCAGGGGCTGCTCTTGCGCGCACTCTGCTATTTCGACGAGGCAGAAGCCGAAGCGTCACTGCCCGGCGAAGGTGCGGCAGATTGGAAAGCCGTGAAAGCCTTTTTCACCAAGGCCGTCGGCGCGTTAGTGGT
>DATJEQ010000484.1:0-4221 GCA_035496495.1 Polyangiaceae bacterium | reverse complement strand
AGCGCAACGGGAGGCAGTGGCGCAGGCAAAGAGCCCTTTCGCGTCGAGCACGATATTGAACTGGGCGGCGAAGCCTTCCAAATGCGCGCGCTCGCCATCGCAAGCGGGTTGAACCCCATGCCCGAAAACGTGCTCAGGCTCGCTGCTGCAGGGCGTTGCAACGTCGACGATAGCGACAACTGCGCCAGTGGAGCCAGTGTTGCGACAGATTTGTCGCGCTTCAGCGCAGCACAGGCTGAGTACTTCTACGATCACAACGGGTCAGAACCTCGAGAAGAATGGATGTGGAACATGAAATGGCGCGCTCGGCTAGTGCGACTGCGCCCGTTTGACTCAGAATCTAATCGCTCGAGCTCCCCCGCGCCTGATCCGACAAGCCTTTGTAACGCACTCAGCTCAGGGTCTGATTGCGATGCCCCAACCTCAGCACTGAGCAGCCTGGCGAACCTGACGGTGCATTGATGACACAGGCGACCGCACACTCGATCCGTACGCGCGGCGTTGCCAGCGTCGAAGCGGTCATTTTTGTACCGTTTCTGCTTATGTTGTTTTCTGGGATGGTGTTGGTTGGAAAGCGTTACGATGCCGTCCAAATCGCGTTATCCAACGCGCGGAGCTGCGCATGGCTGTACTCACAACAGGCCTGCGAAGGGACCTTGCCAGCGCAATGCAGCACCCAAGTTGCCTCACAGGTGCCCGCTCCTGAAAGCGCCGTCAGCGACGCCCTGCGACCCAACGGCACAGGAGATGATGAGCGTTTGTCGCCGCAAATCGATACAACTTTGGGAGATCCAAGCACTACTTTGTTCGGGCATTACACAACCGTTACCGGCAGTGTGACGTTCGATGCTCCAAAGCCGTTCGGCGGCGAGCGTACGATCAGCACCAGTTATCATCTGGCGTGCAACCTCAAGCCCATGACACTGCGCGGGTTCATCAGCGATTTCATTGGGAGCGTTCTATGAAATCGCTACAGGCGCTCTGCGATTACCCAATGGTTGCACGAGCGTTCGCGATGGCGCGCCTTGCACTGCTGCTCGGTGCGATCGCACTGGTCGGCCTGTTTCTGATCGTTCGCACCGCAGACGCCAAGCTCAACGAATCGTTGACGCAAATCGACACCTGGCTTTCAGCGATCCCGAATGTCCAAACCGGTTCACCCATCCTGCTGTCGGTGAACGGCGCACAGCTCGGTCTTTCGTCCGGGCACAGCGATTTGGGCCCCTCGGCATTGCTCGACCATCTTGAAGCATACTGCCGAACCCGGAGCGGCATTGAACTGCACAACAACGGTGTGTTGCGCATGACTCGCGACTCTCGCGGTATCGTCGCCTGCATCGACACCGGGGGAGTAAGAGTCGACCTGCGTCAAACGCTGGAGCGCGGAGTTCGCTTTCTGACCACCGGGGATCTGAAAGAGTTGGGGCAAATGCGCTATTTTCTCGTGCTCGGCGCGGGCGAAGAGCACAGCGTTTTCTTGTCTGTCTGGTCACTGAGCAGCTTGAAGTTGAGTCAGCTGTTTCCACTCGCTGGGGACGCTCCGGGCTCTGATTTGAACGGCATTCCGCGCCCACTTCAAGGGCGGCGGGTGCTCTCCGCGGGCACCGCTGGAGCAGGACGCATCGTGAGCTACCGCGCCGCGATCACTCCCGATGCAGCGCTCGGTGCCTATTCAAGACAACTTGAAGCCAGCGGCTGGCGCGTAGAAGCGGTTGCTGCTGGGCCCTCCGTGCGCTTGGCAACCAAGCAACGTCGGGCAGTGCTGGTCACCAGCGCACCGGTCGCAGCGGGCGACGCAGTAGAAGCGGATTTGACGCTGTGCGAGCTGTAAGATGGCCCTAAGAATTCACGCAACTGGCTGCTGGGGCGGGCCGATACGCGGCCGTGACCCCCAAAACCACCCTCTTGCTCACCTGTGGCAGCGCTGTGATTGGCATGCTGCTCATCCACTTGCACCTCTCGCACCTGGAGAGCCAGACGGAAGGGGGAGAAAAAGTCTCGGTGTTGGTCGCCCTCGACGACATCCCGGCGGGAACGCCTCTAAGCAAAGAGCAGCTGGTGATTCGCCAGGTGCCAATGGCGTACCTCAATCCGCGACAGATTGAAGCCACAGATACCAACCGCGTGCTTGGGATCCGACTCAACACGGCCCTAAAAAGCAATGACTACTTGCAGTGGACCGACCTATCGCAGGGGCAAGCCGGCGGGCGCGACCTGGCAAGTTTGATTCAAGGTGGGATGCGCGCGCTTTCGCTCAAAGGGGACAACTTGTTCGATGGCTTGTTGCGCCCGGGCGATCGGGTCGACGTGCTGTTCACCACACATGAGGGAGCAGAGCCCTCCACGGCAACCTTGCTCCAGAACATCATGGTGCTGTCGGTGGGGGGAATCATTGATCGCGCAAATTCCACTTCAAGCCGCGGCCTGGCGAGTTCCGCCGTGCTCAGCGTTTCTCTAGAGCAGAGTCAGCTGCTCACGCAAGCCCTTGAGCACGGGACATTGGCGCTTGTCTTGCGTAATCCCGACGACATCTTAATCGCTAAGAACACTCCGACAGCGAATGCACACGATGTGCTGCCCACGGCCGGGTCCGCGAAGTCGCAAACGTCTATTAAGGCTGCAGAGAGCAAACCGGCGGAGGTCGTCCGTGCGCGTTAAGCGATTTGTTCCGCGTGTACTAATAATGTTGCTCAGCGCAACTCCCGTGGCCCGCGCTCAACCGACCGCGATCGCCCAGTCAGCGTCCAGTGCACCGGTATCCAGCGAACAATCCACAGCCATCACGCTCTCGGTCGGCGAACAACAAGTGCTCAGCACCGATCAGGTCAAGAGTTACTCTGAAGGTGTCCGCGGCATCGTCGACGTACGGTTGACCCGGGACGGAGGGCAATTCGTGCTGGTTGGACTCAAACCGGGCCAAACGTCGCTGCTGTTCTTGATGGAGAATCACGAGCAGCATCATTACGACATCACCGTCACACAGCACGAAGATCCCTCAATCAATCCTGAGTTGGGTCCCGTTCACGCTCGAGACAACATCCGCCTGGATTTTTACTTCGTTCAACTGGACAAGAGTTACAATCACCAGATCGGTGTCGGCTGGCCGGGAGCAATTGGCCCTGCAAGCATGGGCGCTTCTTTGAACCTGCAAACCGCACGCTTTGACAGCGCCACAGCGGTGATCACCGATCAACCGTTGCCGCGGCTCGACATGGCGCAAGCGAATGGCTGGGCCAAGCTCATGCGGCAAGCGGCAGTGGTCACCGCGAATGGAACGAAAGCGACCTTTTCTGGTGGAGGTGAGGTCAACATCGCTGTGCAGAGCTCACTCGCCACCGGCATTCATTCGATCGAATTCGGGAGTACCATCGACGTGCTACCTCGCTATGATTCGAAGAACGGTCGCATTGAATTGCAGGTGCATGCGGAGGTTTCTGACCTGACGGACGATCACGGCACGGGGACGCCGGGGCGCACTCGGTCGACCTTAGATACGATCGTGAATCTCGAATTGGGGCAATCTTTGGTGCTGGCGGGGCTGACTGCGAGCAGTGAAGCTCACAGTCAGACGGGGCTGCCATTCTTGAGCACCTTGCCCTTCATTGGAGGGCTGTTCGGATCGAACGGCGCCCACCGACAAGACAGTGAGAACATCGTGCTGATTGTGCCCAGTGTCGTTGATGCCACGACACAATCTGCCCGGGCGCGCGTGCGCCAGGCCCTCGAGGCTTACACTCACTATGACGGCGAGCTCAAAGACATGCGATTGCACGCAACGGTCGATCTGACAAACAGTTGGAGGGCAAGGCCATGACTCATTGTGACGGTGATGACACCAAGCAAGGCCTGACCAACGCAGATCTTCAATTGCAACTCATTGCACCAGAGGGCGAGCGTCGATCATTCGCGCTGCGCAACGTCAAGACCTTCACCGTCGGTCGAGATGAAAAATGCACCGTCGTTTTGAAAGGGAGCGACGTTTCGCGCCGTCATGCAGATTTTCGAGTGCACGAAAATGGCCTCACGGTTGTCGATCGGTCGCAGAACGGAACCTGGGTTGATGGGGTCCTGATCAAACGCGCAAATCACAAGGTTGAAGCCTTGGCCTGCCGAGTGGAAATTGGGCACCACGTGCTGGAACTTCTGGTAACTCCAAGACAAAAGCCACGCACGTCCCCAGCCCTGGCGCCAATACCGGGGGGCAAAGAGGATCCCGCGGGA
>DATJEQ010000483.1:0-5078 GCA_035496495.1 Polyangiaceae bacterium | reverse complement strand
AAATGCTCGCACAGATCGGTCTTCACCGTTTGCCCGGCCGCCTTCAGTTCCAGATTCAGGATGTCGGTCACCAGCGGGAGGCAACCGCCGCAGCCGGTGCCTGCTTTGGTGCAGGTTTTGATCTCCGCAACACTGGTGCATCCTTCGCGCACCGCGCCGCAGATTTCTTTGCGCGTGACGTTGTTGCACGAACACACTTGCGCTGTATCCGGCATCGCCAACATGGGGGCCGCGCCATCGCGAGCTCCCAAGATCAACTGCTCGGGGGCATCCGGGAGCTTATCTTGCGAGCGTAACAGGTGCAGCAATTGCCCGTATTCAGCGGCATCGCCCACCAAGATCGCCCCGAGTAGATGCTGGCAATCAGGACTCACCACCAGCTTCTTGTAAACGCCGCGAACCAGATCTTCATACACGATGGACCGCGCTGCTTCGCCGTGCGCGGAGGGAGTGTCGGCAAACGGATTGCCCAGGCTGGCTACATCAACGCCCAGCAGCTTGAGCTTCGCTGACTGATCGGTGCCGGAGAACTCCTTACCTGTGATCGACTTTTCGTGCAGCAAGATATGGGCGGCGACGTCGGCCATTTCATAACCGGGGGCCACCAAGCCGTAGACCATCTCTCGATGCAAGGCGCATTCGCCGACGGCAAAAATATCCGGATCGCTGGTTCGCAATTTGTCGTCAACCTGAACGCCCCCGCGATCACCCACCTGCAGCCCGCACTCGCGCGCCAGCTCGTCGCGCGGGCGAATGCCAGCTGAAATGATCACCAGATCAGCCGGCAGCTCGCTGCCATCACTGAAGGTAATACCTGTAACGCGCTCCTCGCCCAGAATTTTCTGAGTGGATTGATTGAGGTGCACCTTCACTCCCAACTCTTCAATCCGGCGCAGGAGCAAACGGGCTCCACCTGGATCGAGCTGGCGTGGCATCAAGCGCGGCGCGAACTCCACCACATGAGTCTCAAGGCCCAAATCAGCCGCAGCCTTCGCAGCTTCCAAACCGAGCAACCCGCCGCCCAACACGACGGCACGTTTGGCCTTGGCGCTGTCGCTGACAATCGCTTCAAGATCCTCGATCGTTCGGTAGACGTGGACGCCCTTCTTGTCTGTCCCGGCAATTGGCGGCACGAACGGCACTGAGCCCGTGCACAAGACAATGCGATCATACTTAGTCCATTCGCCGTTGCTGGACAGCACCGCTCGACGATCCCGATCGATGCGCATCGCCTTGCAATTGAGGATGAGCTTCACCCCCCGCTCGGCATACCAGCGAGCGTCCGCCAGCTGCAGACGGCTCGCGTCGCGATCGGTGAAGTAGCTGGTCAAGTGGACGCGATCGTAAGCAGGCCGCGGCTCTTCACCGAAAACCACAATGTTGTACTTGCCGCGGTGCTCATCAACCGTCAGCTTCTCGACCAGCTTGTGGCCGACCATTCCGTTGCCGATCACAACAACGGTGGGGTTGCTGCTTCTTTCCTTGTCATCCAATGGCTTTCGAGGCTCGTCTCCCGCGGGAGTCGTGGTTGGCAAGGCCGCTGCCGACCCGTTGACGGTCGCGCCGTTCAACGCGGGCTTGGACGCGCCATTCATCCCGTTGCTAGCGGATAACCCGAACAGCGAGCTCAACTTCTCAGCGCTGGGGCGCAGCAAATCGGCACCTTGGGGCGAGGCATGCACCGGTAATCCCAATGAGGTGAGCGCTCGCACCGTGGCCGAGCCCGATGCCACCACTCGGACGCCGCCCATCGCCGCGCGGAAGGATTCCGGCGAATGGGTTGACGCCGCTGCTGCCCACAGATCCTGTACTTGCTCAGCGCTGTTGAACAGAATCATGTCGACGGCGTGCGCAACAATGCGCTCCACAATTGCAGCAGAAACGGCACACATGCTTTCCTCAGGTGGCCACAGCACGCGCATGTGCTCGCTGCGCTCCTCGATCAATCGAACCACTTCCGCATCGTAGCTGCGGGGGATCACACCGACCCGGCGCCCATTGTTGGCGCTCGCTTGCAGGCACGCGCGTAGCGCATCGGACGAAGCGGGCTCGACCACCACCATTGCGGGCAGGCCCAACTCACTGAGAGCCGCTGCGGCCCTCGAACCGTATGCGATGCGACGCAGCCTAGCTAACGCCCGCATGAGTTGCTCTGAGCGGTTCAACTGATGCGCGAGCTCGGCCAGAAACGTGATCCCCTGCGCCGAGAGCACCACCAGATCGTCGAACTCTGTTTGCACAGTGCTGAGCCATCCGTCCAGCGATCGTTCTACACCGTCAGGGCCTGACGAGAATCGCGTCACCGTCGCGCCACAACGCGCCACCAATCGCGCAACAGCATCCCAATCTTGATTCAAGGAGATTGCGACGCTGCGGCCTGCGAGACTGCTCAGGGGACTGATTGCTGTCTTTGCCATATGTTGTCGCACCACCGGGAGGAAAAACAATCCGGCTTCGCGTTGTTCAAAAAGATGACGGCAATCGCTGAACTGGTCAATAGCGCGCGATGGTTTGTTACATGCGACACAGCTTATTGCCGCTGCAGAAACAGATGAGAAACACCCCGAAACATTTTGGAAGCATTCGCCGCTTCAGCTGACCTCAATTTTGGCTTGATTTGAGTTAATTCCGCTCAGCACCGATCACCAAACCGCACATTGCAGGATTGTTTCACGCAATCCCACCACTGCGCACAGGGCGTTTCCGATGGTGCTCTGTGACAAGCAGAACACGCAACAAGAACAACGCGAGCGGCGTCGTGTTGCCGTCATGAGTCAACGGGGCAGTGACTCTATTTCGATCGTCACATGATTCCGATCGCGTGCGTTTCTATTCGATCAACTTCAGCGCGATTGAAAATACTACGCGTTCATTTTTCACTCACAGCACCATCCAATCTTAACCTGAATCCCAAACAAAATAATGGCGCATGAACTTTCTTGCGCTTACAAATGAGTCACGCGTCGCAGCAACAAATCCTCCACGTCGCGATTCTTAAATCCAGCAACGTAACCAATGAAAGGCGAGTCACGGCTCCATGATCTACCGCAATACTCCTACACAACTTTCACCATCACTTGCTTCAACCCGCTGTGCAGGACCTGTTCTCGCTCTGTTGATCGGCATCGCGTCGATCACGGCCATGGCGCGCCCCGCGAGCGCGCAAGAAGCGACTGCGATGGGCGGCACACCAGCGGCCGCTGCTCCCCCTGCTCCAAAAAAGCCACCGTATTCCCTGCCGTGGCAATTGCGCCCCGTGGTGGTGGCCAACGTGGTGCGTTCCGACACCGCGCTCGCCTTTTACAAGTCTCCAGCCGGGCAAAGCGGTTCGACGGTCGCCTCAATGCTGCTCGCTAGCTACAAACTGACGGATTCATTCGCCCCCATGGTGCGCATTGGATTCGTGCACAACTCACCGCCAGCCGGCAAAAGCGGCAACACACTGACTAACCCAGTGCTGGGCGGCACCTATGCGCTCAAGTTCGATGATTTCAAGGTCGGCTTGTTCTTGGGCATTGCATTGCCGCTCGGTGGCGGTGGCGGCAACACGCCCGATCTCCCCAATCGCACGGCCATGGCGGCGGGCATCTCGGCGCGGTCCGCGATGGACAACGCCATGTTCGCCATGAACTACCTCACCTTCTTCCCCGGCGCAGGGATTGCCTACGTCAAAGACGGCGTCACTGTGCAAGCAGAAGCCACGTTGCTCCAACTCTTTCGGACGCGAGGCGACTTAGTTGACGTGGATTCGAGCCGCACCAACCTCACGATGGGCCTGCACGCGGGTTACTTCTTCATTCCCGAGCTCTCGGCTGGCGTCGAACTGCGTCACCAGCGCTGGCTCTCCACTCCTGCCCCGGTGAAGGTGAATTCGGCGTTGCGCGACAACACCACAGTGGCCATTGGCCCACGCGCGCATTTCAAGTTGGGCGAGAACATGTGGCTGCGCCCCGGTATCGCGTTGGCATTACCCGTCGATAAGCCGATGACCGACGCCAAATACAAGATCGTGCAGATCGACGTGCCGTTCGTGTTCTGAGCACGACCCCCACCCTTGGAGATCACCCATGAAGACAAAGAAATCCGAGTTTGCTCGCGTACTCGACCGCCGTCGGTTCCTTCACCAATCCGCGCTGGGGCTTTCTGCCTTGGCTTTGGGCGCGTGCGACAAGAAGCCCGCTGAAGCCGAGAAACCGCCCGCTGCTCCCGCAACGGCAAGCGCCGCGATCAATGCCACAGCACCGGAAACAGCCGACCTGCGCTTTGGCATCATTGCGCTGACTGACTGTTCTCCGATTGTCATTGCCCATGAAAAGGGCTTTTTCAAAAAACACGGCATCAATTCTACCATTGTAAAGGGGGCCAGCTGGGCGGCGATTCGGGATTCTCTTTCGAATGGCGACATTCAGGCCACGCACATGTTGCTGGGTATGCCCCTGGCCTCAACCATGGGCCTGCTCGGTTCGCCCAAAAAGGGAATGGTCATCCCCTGGCTCCTCAACCGCAACGGGCAAGCCATCACCATGAAGGAGAGCTTCAAAGGAAAGATTGCCGCCGATCCCAAAGCGCTCAAGCCGTTGGTGGAAGCAGCGAAAGCCAAGGGCAGCCCGATGACCTTCGCGATGACCTTCCCTCCGGGCACCCACGCGATGTGGATGCGTTACTACCTCGCTGCGGGCGGCATCAATCCCGATAAAGACGTCGCCTTGGTCACCATTCCGCCGCCACAAATGGTGGCCAACATGAAAGCCGACAAGATGGACGGCTTTTGCGTGGGCGAGCCCTGGAACGCGCGTTCGGTTGCCGACAGCATCGGTTATACCGCCATCACCACCCAGGAAATTTGGAAAGATCACCCGGAAAAGGTGTGCGCGTTCACCGAGGAATTCGCAGCAAAGAATCCGCGTACCGTCAAAGCTGTACTGAAGGCGTTGCACGAAGCGAGCGTGTGGCTCGACGATTTGAAGAATCGCCCCGAGCAAGCGAGCATCGTTTCGCAACCCACCTACATCAATTGTCCCCCTGAAGCGATCCTGCCGAGATTGCTCGGGGACTACGATTACGGCGATGGGCGTAAG
>DATJEQ010000482.1:0-7090 GCA_035496495.1 Polyangiaceae bacterium | reverse complement strand
ACCCAGTAATTCGAACCACTGAATGCAGCGAAAACCAAAGCCAGAACCAACAGAATCTTCACTCGAACAGACATTTTGTGCTTCCTTTCCCGTGACGACGGTTGTCCCCTGTGCGCGTTTCCTTGGCTTGCGTTCTTCAATGGGTCATGGGTGGCGGCAGGCTCATCGGGTAGTAACCGCGCATCCCATGCTCTGCCTCGTACGACCGAAACCAGTCGCGCAGGGCTTGGTGCATTTGATCGGTCACCTGTGAAGGCACCGCGCTATTGGAGAAGCGACCCAAGAAGTGATCCCGCTTGAAATCCCACTGACAGTTAGCGGCCGCGGTAATTTGATCGCGATCCTCGCCGGTGGCGACGTGCAATGCGCAGATGCCCGCTACGATGTCGATGTAGACGACGCGCGCGATCCAATGATCGGCCCCCAGGTGACCTTCCCAAGGGCGTTTGTCGTGCCCCCGAAGGTTCAAGAGCTCGGTGACTTCGTGTGTGTGCATAACGTTTGGAGGGAGGGAGTTCATGGCGTGTACCTTTCTGTTAGTAGCGTTAAGCACCAAGCATGCCAGGGGTCATTCATCGATCTCAGTGAGGAGTTTTGAGCATTTGGCTGTGTGTGTTGTGCACGGTGTTCAGGTCAAGGTGACTGCAGTGGGTCAGCCTGACCGTTCGTCGGTAGATCCGCGTCGACCGCGGGCGGCGCGCCCGCATCCGCTAAAGAGGACGGCTCTGCCAGCTCGGGTGCTTGTGCATCGGCCAACGTTCCTTCCATGCAGCGCCCCCAGGACCGGTCAACACACGTCTGTACGCCGATGACGCAGGGTTGCACGCCGTTGTGCTCGGGCAGATGAAACGAGCAGATGCGCTGCTGACCAACGGCGCATTGATCGGTGAATGATGCGCCGGAGCTGTGGCCGGTGGCCCCGGGCGTGATCATGTCGTCGTCTCCGTGGGGGCGGGCCGCGACTTCACCGGCAGAGCTTGAGCACGCGATTTGAAGGAGGATCGTAACAACCAGGCATCCTGCGTTTGCCATGCGGTGAAGGGTCAGGGTCGTCATGGCGTCCTCCAACTTGGCTAACGACGCGTCACGCCGCCCAAGCGGCTTCGGCGAACTTCTTATCCGGTTTGGCAAACAGGTAGCCTTGCAACAATTCGCACCCCTGCGAGAGCAACATGTCGCGTTCAGCAGCGGTCTGGACGCCTTCAGTCACGACCGTGATTTTTAACTCGCCTGAACACAGCTGCATCAAAGCGCGAACCAGGCTTTGCTTGCGCGCCGAGGTGTCGACATCGCGCACCAGTGACATGTCGAGTTTCACGAATTCCGGCTCAATCTGCGTGAAACTTGAAAGTGCAGCGTAGCCGGCTCCTAGATCGTCAATCGCAATTCGGAAACCGAGCTCGCGCAACGCAGCCATCTTGGAGGTCAAATCTCCCACGCCGCCCAACGAGGCCCGCTCGGTGATCTCGAGCACCACGCGGTGCGCGATGGCAGACAGAGGTGCAGCGGGCGAGTACAGCTCCGGATCATTGAGATCCAGGGAGTGCAGATTCACGAACAGCAGGACGTCTTCAGGCGCTTGCATGGCGCTCTGCGCAACGTGGGCACGAATGCGTCGTCCCAGGTCATGCACGCGCCCCAGGTTCTCAGCGGCGGCCAGCAATTCTCCTGGGTTATTGAATGACGGTTCATTCGAGCGCAGCAGTGCTTCATAGGCGAACACCTTTTGCTCAGCGCAATTGACGATTGGCTGGAAAGCGATCCACAGATTATTGAGCGCGCTGGTGAATCGAGCCTCGGTCTCGGCGTGCGCCCGCAATTGCCGGCTTTGTTCGCCAGCCACCTCTAGGGCTTCACGTTTCAGCAACGCCAAGCGGTGCATGTTGAGGGCATGGCGGACCGTTTCCGAGAAGTGAGCCAAGCCGATTGGCTTCGTCAGGTAACGAAATGCGCCGAACTCTACAGCTGCCATCGCACTGTCAACATCGGGGTTGCCGGTGATCAAAATAACCGGCACATCCTGGTCCACGGTCCGCACCTGTTTGAGGAACTCGACCCCGCCCACATGGGGCATTTCGATATCGCTCACAATCAGGTCAAACGTGCCCGTTTCGAGTAGGCGAGCTGCTTCGAAGCCGTCCTGCGCACCCTCTACAGTGAAGCCCAGGTGTCGCAGCACTCGAGTGAAGTCCCGACGAACGCCGGGGTCGTCATCCGCGAGGAGCACTCGGCCTTGATTGCTATTGGGTGTGAGGGTGGGGGCGAGGTCGCTATGCATGGGAATCTCCTTGACGGTTCAAGCGAGCGTGGGCTCGTTGATCGGTGTTACAGCACGCCCCATGCCAGCCCCGTTCCGAGCTCGATTCCCTTGAATTTCCAGTGGTTGCGCCGTTCCTCCGATGCCCCTCACGAGGTCATTCTGACCGGTCCCGGTCACTCTGACGTTCGGCGAACCCCGTGAAAAATGCAGATTTCATTCAAGGTATTGGCGAATCGGTCGTTCTAAGGGACTGGTAACCAGAGGGGAGACGCACAGTGGATCAGTCGCAGTCGAGCGCGCACAGCAGGCCTTTGCGTGCTCTGATCGTTGAAGATTCCGAGCAGGACGCGGCACTCTTGCTGCGGCATCTCAAGAAAAGCGGCCTGCAGATCACACACCTCAGGGTGGATACGCCGAGGGCTATGCAAGAGGCCCTCAGTAAGCAGACCTGGGACATCGTGCTCTCCGATTATGAACTGCCCCAGTTCAACGGCGAGATGGCGCTGGCGCTGATGAAGGCAAATGGGCTCGATTTGCCGTTCATTCTGATCTCAGGGGCCGTTGCCGAAGAGGTCGCGGCCCGCGCGATGCGTTCCGGAGCACACGATTACTTCCTAAAGTCGGAGCTTGGCCCGCGCTTGGTGGCCGCAATCGAACGGGAAATCAAAGAAGTAGCCGTGCGGGCGGAGAACATGGCCATGCAGGAGCAGCTCTTGGTCTCGGACTGCTTGTCGTCCATGGGCACACTGGCTGCGGGCGTGGCGCACGAGATCAACAATCCAATGACCTCAGTGATGGCCAATATCGATCTGGCTACTGCATCGCTCACTCACCTAGCGCAAGACCCCGCCCTCCACGGGCCAATGGGCGAAATTGGTGAGGAATTGCGTGACGCTCGGGAGGCCGCCGAGCGCATTCGCAACATCGTGCGCGACATCAAGATTTTCTCACGGCCACTCAGCGAAGCCACCGGGCCGGTCAGCGTCGACAAGGTGATGGAGTCGACGCTGCGCATGGCCTGGAACGAGGTGCGGTACCGCGCGCGGTTAGTGAAAAATTACGGAGAAACTCCCCTGGTCGAAGCCAGTGAGTCCCGCTTGGGGCAGCTGTTCCTCAATCTGGTGGTGAGTGCCACTCAAGGGCTGGCCGAGGGGCGCTGGACAGAAAATAGGATCATTGTTTCGACCTCCACCGACGATCAGGGCAGGGCCGTGATCGAAATCCAAGGCACCGGCCCCGGATCCTTTGGCAGCCATGCGGAACGCAATACCATTCCGGGTGCTCGACACAAGAGTCCGGGAATTGCCTTCGCCATTTGTCAGCGCATTGTCGCCAACCTGGGCGGACTCATTGAATCCGATCGGGTCAAGGGTCACCACACCACCTTTCGTGTGACGTTGCCTCCGGCGCGAGCATTGCCCACTGAACGGAGCACGATGCCGCCGCTCTCTCGCTCGACGCGCCCTCGCGGTCGCGTCTTACTCATTGACGATGAGCCCAGGAACGTGAGCGCTGTAGTGCGTGCGTTGTCTAGAGAACACCACATTGAGACCAGTCACGATGCTGTGGTCGCAATGGCCAAGATCAAAAACGGCGAGCGGTTTGATGTGATCCTGTGCGCGATGGTGATGGGAGAGCAGTCCGGCATGGACGTGTACCGTGCTCTGGTGAAAATCGACAAGGAGCAGGCCAGAAACCTGATTTTTCTAACCAGCGACGCGCTGCCACCTCAGTTGCGTGAATTCCTCGCTGACGTGCCCAATCAACGCATCGACAAGAATTTTGACACCATTCACCTGCGGCTCCTGATCAACGACAGGATGCACTGAAGCAGGGCACGGAAGAATCCGCTGGGCAATCAATCTTGAGACTTGCCTGGGGCTGGGTTGCCTTGGCTTGGCCCGCTGCGCTTGAGCAAGCGGCGGAAATTGGAAGGATCAATTCCAGCAAAACGAGCGGCGTCAGCAACCTTACCGTTGGCGCGCTCCAGTACCTTTTCCAGGTATTCCTGTTCAAAGCTCGACTTCGCCTCTTGCAGCGGCAACAGCAAGCGCGGATCTTCCGGCTGCGTGGGAGCACGCCCGGGAGCACGCAGGACCGCCGGCAGCACATCAACCGTCAGTGTGTCCCCAGTTGCCAGCACAATCGCGCGCTCGACGGCGTTCTCCAGTTCCCTCACGTTGCCCGGCCAGCGGTGCCCGGCGAGGCGCTCGACGGCATCGGGAGTGACGCTGGTGATCTTCTTACCGAAGCGTGCTGAATGCTTGCGCACGAAGTGATGCAAAAGCAGGGGGATATCGCTGGGACGTTGCCGTAACGGAGGCACCAAAATCGACAGCACGTCCAGTCGATAAAACAGATCCTCTCGAAATGTGCCGTTCTCGATCTCTTGAGGGAGGTCACGATTGGTAGCTGCAACCACGCGCACGTCCACTTTGCGCGTTTCGTTTGAGCCCACTGGACGCAATGTGCCTTCTTGAAGCACGCGGAGCAGTCGAACCTGGGTTGCCAGTGTGAGTTCGCCGACCTCGTCTAAAAACAGGGTGCCTCCCGAAGCCTCTTCGAACAGCCCTTTGCGCGCAGACAGGGCCCCGGTGAACGCGCCCTTCACGTGCCCGAAGAGCTCGCTCTCGAGCACCGTTTCGCCCAATGCACCGCAGTTGATAGCAATGAAGGGCTTCGCGGCGCGTTTGCTTTGGGTGTGGATGGCGCGGGCTACCAGCTCTTTGCCCGTACCGCTTTCTCCCAAGACGAGCACGGTTGCGTCCGTGGGAGCGGCCGCAGCAACCACCGATAGGATGTCGCGAATGGGCTTCGATTCACCGATAATGTCGGGGTTCAGCGCAGTAACATCGAGTTGCCGTTGTAGGAACTGATTGCGGGCGACCAGGCGTCGACGCTCAATCGCGCGGCGCACCGCCGGCATCAACGTTTCAATCGGGTCGAACGGCTTGGTGATGTAGTCGTAGGCGCCGCGGCGCATCGCCTCGACTGCCGTTGAGACCTCTCCCTCTGCTGTGAGCAACACGACCAGCAGATCGGGCCAATTGTCGCGGATGGACGATAAGAGCTCAAGCCCGCTCATGGTGGGCATGTTGATGTCGGAGATGACCAGGTCCACCTCGTCAGGGTTTTCATTGAGTGCGTCCAGCACCTGGCGTGCTGTATCGAATGCTTTGACCTTGAATCCTTCGCGACTCAGGGTGCGCTCGACCACCCGCAGCGTCGAGGCGTCGTCGTCGACCGCCAGTATCAGGCCATTGCTGGCAGGTTCTTTTTCGTTGTGCTCCCCGCCCATGCGTACAGATTGGCTCAGCGGCGAAATGCGGTCAATTGGGTGACTTTTGCCCCAGACACGCCGCGTGCCCGGTCAGGGCGACCGAACCGCGGTCAATTTGACCTGCTTTTCCCCGCTTGAGCCATTGCGCAGAATGGCGCTTTTCCCGGCGAAAGGCCGTGCTTCGCGGTTGGCACGCGGGGTGCTTTAGGGGTCAGTCGACGGAGATTGACCATGACCACCCAGCACACCATCAAAGGCCGCACACTCTCGGATTGTCACCTGAGCACACACACGGGGTTCGTTTTCGCCCTGCTAGCCGGCTCGCTGTTGATCGGGTGCGAGGCGTTCAGCCCTATTCCAAAGCAGATCATCACCCAGCACTTGAACACCACCGTTGAAACGGACGCCCCAGAAGAGCCGGCTCCGGCTTCAGCTCCGGCCCATTACACCCTGGCCACGGGTGGGGTGAGTTCTGGGGTGGCGCAAGCGAACAGCGCGACGACCAAACAGGCCACCGGCTCCTACGTCCCACTGGTTCACACCAGCAACCAGCGCAGCGGTGAGCGAATTCGTGCGCGCCTGGTGGTTACCGAGGATGGCAATCGAGCATGGCAGGGGTGGCACGATCTGCAGTTGGGTGAGGATTGCTCCTTTCAGTACGATGCGCAGGGCACCTTACGCTGTTTCCCTAAGGCCAGTACGGATCGAATCTACTTCGCCGATTCAGGGTGTTCGCAAGCGATTGCCGCGGCAAACACTGATTGTGGCGATTCCAATGCCGCGCGCTATGCGTACGTGAAGCAAGCCACCGCTTGCGGTTCGGGCATTGCGGCGTACGCGCTGGGAGACGCTGTCGAGCTTGGAGGCGCGAACTACGAACTGGACGGCAGCGGAGCGTGTGTTCCGGCTGCCGCAGGCCAAACAGTGAGGGCTCTGGGGGTCGCGCTCGATCCGCAAACACTGGTCTCGGCACATTACGGAGCGGTGGACTCGACTTCTCGAGTGGAGAGTTACGGGATCTTGGCGGACGATGGTGCCGTGGAGGTCACTGGGTTCGTCGACAGCCACTTGGACACCCCGTGCGCTTGGAGTGACTCAGACCACCCCCAGTGCACGCCCCTTGCGCAGCCGATCGCGAAATTTTCCGATCCAGAGCGTTCGCAGGGATTGATCGCGGTGGAGCCCAGCAACTGCTCAGCGCCCGCAGCTTCAATGGGGGCGTATTACGATCTGGTGAGTTGCAGCGCACAGTACTTTGCTGCCGGTGAGTCGTTCAATGGCGATCGAATCTATGGCGCTGATGGGCCGGAATCGATCGGGCCCCAGGGCTCCCATGCGGTGAGCTACCGTCAGCTGGGCGCTGCCGTTGACCCGAGCACTCTTGCCAGGGCTCAGCAAGTCAGCGACGCGGCAACGGACAGCCGCCTGCAGCCGCTGTTCTTGACTACGGAAGATGGCGGGGTGTGGTTCAATCATTGGTATGATACGGCGTTGGACGCACCGTGCAGCTTCCAAACCGACGCTCACGGCGACGTGCGCTGCTTGCCAGG
>DATJEQ010000481.1:0-5013 GCA_035496495.1 Polyangiaceae bacterium | reverse complement strand
GGAACTTGCCGCTCTTCATCGCGCGGCGCATGTTGCGCGCCATCGCCAGATTCTTCATGCCTGGCATTCGCCCCAGCATTCCGCCGTCGCCGCCAAACCCCTCCATCATCTGTTTCATGAATAGAAACTTCTGCACCAATTCCTGCACTGCGGGTTCAGGAGTGCCCGAGCCCTTGGCGATGCGTCGCACGCGCGAAGGCTCACGAACGAGTGTGTGGGGGTCGTCGCGTTCAGTCAGTGTCATCGACTGGATCATGGCTTCGATGCGCACTAATTCGCGCTCGTCCAGATCCACACCCGGGGGCATCATGTTGCTCAGCCCCGGTACCTTCTCAACCAGATCTTTCAGCGACCCCATGCGCTGGATCATGCGGATCTGCTCTAAAAAGTCGTCCAGGCTGAATTGCCCCGAGAGCATGCGACGGGCGTCTTCTTCGGCCTTCTTTTGATCGACGACTTGTTCAAAATCTTGAATCAGGCCGACCACGTCGCCCATGCCCAGGATGCGCCCGACCATGCCTTCGGCGCGGAAGGGTTCGAGCTTGTCCGTCGTTTCACCCACGCCCGCAAAAACGACGGGGGCTCCGGTGACTTCCTTCACGCTCACTGCAGCGCCACCGCGGGCGTCGCCGTCGAGCTTGGTCAAGATCACGCCGCTGATTTGCAGGCGCTCATTAAACGCTTTAGCAGTCCGTACTGCGTCTTGGCCCATCATTGCGTCGACCACCAAGAACACGTTCTCCGGATGCACGGCTCCACGAATTGCGCCGAGCTCTTGCATCAGCGGCTCATCAATCGCGAGCCGGCCCGCTGTGTCGTAAATGATGGTGTCGCAGCCAAGCTGCCTCGCATGGGCGCGCGCTTTTTCGCAGATGGTGAGGGGCATCTCCCCGGGCAGATTGAACACGGGAACGCCGATCTGTTCACCCAGCACTTGCAGCTGTTCGACCGCGGCGGGTCGTTGCATGTCGGCGGCAACCAACAAGACTTTGTGATCGCCGCTCAATCGTCGCGCCAGTTTGGCCGAGGTGGTCGTTTTGCCTGAGCCTTGCAGGCCGACCATCATGATCTGGGTGAGGCCCGATTCAGCAAAACGAATCGCCTGATCTTCATCGCTGTGCATCATGGCCGTCAACTCGTCGTGACAGGCCTTGACGAACTGATCGGCCGCAGAGATGCGATGCGACTGCCCTGCATGCTTGACGGCGACACGCACTGTCTGGCCCAGTGCTTTTTCCTGAACGCGAGCAAGGAACGCCTTGACGACGCCCAACTCGACGTCCGCTTCCAGCAGCGACTGACGTACTTCGTGCAGGGCCGGGGCAATATTCTCTGCCGTCAGCTCGCTCAACCCGGAGAGGCGATTCTGTGCCTCGCGGAAGCCTTTTTTCAGTGCGTCAAACACGACGACGGCCTCTTAGCACACCCCCGCGGCGGCTATCCAGGCCGATACACGCAGTAAGTACCGGTGTGCAGGCGGGCGGCCAGGTGCTCACCGAGGCGCGGAGAGACAGCGCGGATCTGCTCAATGCCGTGACTGATCCGCCGCTGCACATTGCTGCGTGCGCGTTCACTGGCACCGCCCACCTTGCGCTCGCGGCCTGCCAGCCCAAAGGCGCGCTCGATCTCGGCGCTCAAGGCCTCTATCTCCTGGTTGGCGCGCTCAATGCGTCCGCGATCGCCGAGTGATTCGGCTTCGTCGCGCTCCTGGGCCAACTCATTCAGACGCGATCGGTATTCGGCGCGGGCTGTGTGATCGAGCGCCGGCCCCGCGTCGCCGCCGTCCGCAGCACCAATGCCCCCTGAGAGATCGAGTGCGTGCAACGCTCTGTCAGGCTGATCTGTCAACTGCGCGATCATTTGGATGCCGCGGGAATCCTTGACATAAATTTTTTCACTGAAGCCGCTGACGACCCAGAGTTCGCCGTGACGCGAAAAAGTAACGCGAGCAGATTTTTCAGGAGATTTCCCGGACGGATCTGCTGCCCCCGCGAAGCCGCCCCCGACCGGCACTGCAACGGCTTTTGGGCTCCAGCGACGCATCAGCCCGGGCATGCCCAGGCGCTGGGCCACGTCGAATGCTTGCTGGCGAAGATCTGCGGCACGCTCGCTGTCGCCCGGATTCGCCCGCTGTACCAGCGCATCCGCCCAATCGGCCTGCACCCGTGCCGCCCACACTGGGCTTCCCAGTTTGTGCGCGATGGCTAGTGCTCGCTCTGCGTGGCGGTCGATCACATCCCAATTCTTTGCCGTCGTCGCCAGGACAAGCAGCACGCGGTCGTACAGATCCATCACCGCGCAGCCCACCATGGAGGTCAGCGCGATCCGGTTTTGGCGCGGGGCAAGTATTTCATAAGTCTTCGCGGCCTGATCTCGGTCACCGGCAAAGGCGACTGCGGTGCCCACCATGGCACCGAGATCCGGATCGTTGGTCACGTGACCGTCGATTGCCCCCAGCGCCGTGCGCGTTGCATCTCGATTCCCATCCTGCACTCCTAACCAAGCCTCGATCACGGCGCGCCCGGGGACATAGGTGGTGATGCGCGCGCGGATCTTGGCGTCGAGTGGAGTCGTGCTCACCCACGCGCTCATGCTTCGATGCACATCGATGATGAACTGGGCGCTATTGTCACCGAGGGTCATCGAGACGGCCTCGCTGCGAGAGGTCGCCTGCCTGTCATCTTCAAAGCGGCCTTCCAGCAGCGCAGTGAGCGCGCTCAGCATGTGGATGTGGCGTGTCCATTGCGGCAACCCGAGTGCAACGGCCTCGGCAACATAAACCTCCACCGCGCTGTCGAACCCCTTGCGATCCAGCCGTTCAAGGGCAGTGAAACAAAGGCGCAACCGTGTGTGGACGGTGATCGTTCGATCGGAACCCCGCGCGAGCGCCAACACTTCGCGGTGAATTACCTCGAGTCGATCCGGCTGCACATAATCGACGAGTGCGGCCGTTGCCACGTACATCACTGCCAGGCGATCTCGATCTGGCAACTCTTTAGCGAGCGCGATGGCTTCGAACGCTAACGTCACCGGTCCGTTTGAGTCCAACGCAGGTTGCTCGGCAGCGGCCAGGCGCGCCAGCAGCTTTGCACGCAGTGAAGCCGAAGCGTTGCCCAGTCGGTCCAGCGCTTCACGCAGCAGCTCGATCAACAACGGATCCGAGCGCCCAAAACGAAACTCCAAGCCACGCACGAGCGCGATCTGCGCGAACAGCTGATTGTCGGGGTCAGCGCTTGGCAGGGATCGAACGAGTTGGGCCGCTTCGTCACACAAGGCAACCGCCTGCGCATGTTGCGTGGCGTGTTGCAAAGCTTCGGCACGGGCGCACAGCAGTTCGGCCCGTCTTCTGTGATCGCTGGGCGACGCGAATGCGAGCGCATCCAATGCGCGCTCCAATAGCAGTGCCGCATCTTCAAAGGCCAGCTGTGCCATGCAGGCGCGCGCGGCCTTCTGACAAGCCAGCACGGCGTCGTTGGACGCACGATCCCCCGCGGCGAGCAAATGATGGGCGATGGCGCCGCTTTCGTTGGGCGCGCGGTGTTCGATTGCGCGTGCTGCTTTCAGATGCAAATCGGCACGCTCACCGGGGCTCAGCTCGTCGCTGAGAGCCTCCGCAACCAGCGCGTGTGAGAAGCGAAAACGATCGGCGCTGATTTGAGTCAACATGCCCAAATCGAGCGCGGGCCCGAGCGTCGACACGCTGTCGCTGATGCCCACAATCGCAGCGATGATTTGAACGTGGAATTCACGCCCAACGATAGCGGCGGCGCGCAGTGCCGCGCGGGTCTCCGGCGGCAGTTTGCCCACCCGCTCTGCAATCACGGTGCGCACGCTGGAAAGCTGAGGCAAGCCCAAGACGCCGCGACTGTGGAGCGATGCCAGCAGCTCAGCGATGAACAGCGGGTTGCCCTCGCTGAGTTCGAACACCCGCGTCGCATCGGCGCGCGCACCGACCAGTTGTTGAACTTCGCTGGCGCCCAGTCGGGCCAGCGGCAAGCGCGCGGCGCTGCGTTGGATCCTGGACAGTGAGACCACGGCATCGCGCGTGCCGTCGCTGTCACGCGCGGCCAGTGCGAACAGCACGCGGTGGCCCAAAAGCCCCGGCAACAAGAACTCCAATAGCTGTAACGAGGAAGGATCGGCGGCGTGAACATCGTCGAGCAGCAGTGCAATGGGTAGCGCCGCAGCGCGCCGTCTCAAAAATGCCAACACCTGACTGAAGCGAGAAAGGCGCAGCGCGGCGTCGGTGTGTGTTTCCAGGCTGCCCAACGGAGGGGCGCGATCGCTCGCCGTTTCCAGCGCCGCCAACACTTGAATCCAAGGCCAGAACGAAGGCGTGAGTCCCACTTCCGAGGTGCGACCCCAGGCTGCGTTGCCGCCCCGGTGTGCAACGCGCGCTGCCAGCTCTTCGAGCAATCGCGTCTTGCCAATGCCGGGCTCGCCGCTGAGCAGCAGTACCGTTGCCTCGCCCCTCAACGTTGCGGCAATGGCGTCATCGATCGCACGGATCTCATGCTCGCGACCGATTAACGCACGGCCCTCCATAGGAAGGTCGTAGCATCGCTGTCATGGGCGCAGCAAGCGAACGGCCCGGGCGTGTTCGGCACGCCGACTTTCGTCCCAATCGCCAGTGCAGTACACTGACAGATTGGCGACGCGATCGCCCTCCACATCTGCGCGAAATAGCTCGCGACAATACCATTGCTCACCCGCGTGCCCCCAGATTTCTTCGACTTCCAATACGAAGCCGCTCGGAGTTGGATCACAGCGAAATCGCGGTACCTTGCCCGGGCTCGGATGGCCGCGCCGACGCAGCGCGACCACCCCTTCGATCCCTTCGGCCTGTTGCCGCCAACGTGGCGAGGTGAAGTCACAGAACACGTTGGAGGCAAACAAGCTTTCGGGAAGATCACCCGTTTCAAGGAAGTGGATGAGACGGCTCGCTAACGCCAAAGCTTCCTGTTGCATCATGATGGCTCACTTCTTCAATGTCAGTTCCATCACGCTGGTTGA
>DATJEQ010000480.1:0-6770 GCA_035496495.1 Polyangiaceae bacterium | reverse complement strand
AATCGGGTAAAGCGACAGCCAAAACGCCCATCCACATCGCCTCTGATCTGCCGGATCACAGCCCTGCCAGTTCCGATCCGGGCTTTCCAGTCGTTGGCATTGGGGCCTCCGCGGGGGGCCTGGAGGCGCTCGAGGTGTTCTTGCGCAAGGTGCCGGCGCAGAGCGGCATGGCCTATGTCGTGGTGCAGCACTTAGATCCGAATCACAAGGGCATGCTGATCGAGCTGTTGCAGCGCTGCTCGGCGATTCCCGTGACGCAGGCGCAAGACAAGTTGAAGGTGCAGCCCAATCACGTCTATGTGATCGCTCCCGGCAAGGACATGTCGTTGCTCAGCGGGGAGCTCCACCTGTTGCCTCACGTCAGTACGCGCGGGCTGAACCTACCGATCGATTTTTTCTTCCGCTCTTTGGCCGAAGACCAACAGCAGCGCGCCATCGGCGTGATCTTGTCGGGCATGGGCTCGGATGGAACGCTGGGCCTGCGCGCGATCAAGGAAAAGGCGGGTGCCACTTTCGTGCAAGCGCTAGGCTCGGCCAAGTTTGACGGCATGCCCCGTAGCGCCATCGAATCGGGGATGGCGGACTTAGTCGCACCAGTTGAGGAGCTGCCCGAGAAGATCATCGCTTACTGCCAGCACGCGCTCCACAGCAAACGGCCCGATGTTTCCATCGAGGACAAGGCGCAGTCCACTCTGGAGAAGGTGTGCCTGCTGTTGCGAGCTCACACGGGCAACGACTTCTCGCAGTACAAGCAGAGCACCATCTACCGTCGCATCGAGCGACGCATGGGACTGCACCAGATCGACAGCCTCGATCACTACGTGCGCTACTTGCGGGAGAATCCTCGCGAGATCGAGCTACTGTTCAAGGAGCTGTTGATCGGTGTCACCAGCTTTTTTCGCGACGCTCCGACCTGGGAGCACCTGAAGCAGCAGGTCTTGCCGGAACTGCTCAATGGCCGACCCACCGGAACCGTGCTGCGCGCTTGGGTGCCCGGTTGCTCCACGGGCGAAGAAGCGTACTCGCTCGCCATGATCTTCAAAGAGGCGGCCGCGCCGTTCAAGCCCGCGACGAACATCGCGCTGCAGATCTTCGCGACCGACATGGATCGCGACGCCATCGATCGCGCTCGGCAAGGCTGGTACCCGGACAACATTGCCGCGGACGTCTCGCCGGAACGGCTGCGCCATTTCTTCGTCCAAGAAGAGAGCGGCTTTCGTGTCAGCAAAGACATCCGCGAGATGGTGGTTTTCGCGCAACAGAACATCATCATGGATCCTCCGTTCACCAAGCTTGATTTCCTGTCCTGCCGCAACCTGCTGATCTACCTCTCGTCAGACGTTCAAAAGAAGCTGATTCCCCTATTCCACTACAGCTTGAGCCCAGGTGGGATATTGCTGCTCGGCAGCGCCGAGACAATCGGCAGCTTCAGCAATCTGTTTAATCCGATCGATGCCAAGACGCGCATCTACCGCAAGCAGAACCAGGGCGGCTCGGTGCCCGTCGATTTCCCGTCCTCGACGCAGGCGCCGCAGCACGCCATGAGCGAGAGCGCGCAGGAAGCAGTGCCATCCAAAGCTGTCACTTCCAACTTGCAGGTGATCGCCGATCGTGTGCTGGTGCAGCGGTTTTCTCCGCTCGGGGTGTTGTGTACCGACAAGGGCGACATCCTGTACATCAGCAGCCGAGCGGGGAAATACCTGGAGCCCGCGGTAGGCAAGGCCAATATGAACGTGATCGCGATGGCCCGCGATGGCCTGCGCTTTGAGTTGTCGTCAGCCTTCTCTGCGGCGGTTCGCCAAGATCGCATCGTTCGGGTTCACGGCATCAAGGTGGGCACCTCTGGCGGCACACAAGGCGTCGATCTGACGGTGCAAAAGCTGACCGAGCCCAAGGAGCTGCGCGGTAGTGTGATGATCACCTTCACGGATGTGCCGGCCGGCACGGCGCTGGCCCCCAAAGCGCGCACCCGCGGCAAACGAGAGCCGTCCCGCATCGCGGAGCTGGAGCAGGAGCTGCAGCAGGCCCGCGAAGAGCTGCAAACGGCCCGCGAGGAGATGCAAACTTCGCAAGAAGAGCTGAAATCTACCAATGAAGAGCTGCAATCGACCAACGAAGAATTGCAGAGCAGCAATGAGGAGCTGACCACATCAAAAGAGGAAATGCAGTCACTGAACGAAGAGCTGCAAACCGTCAACCACGAGCTGCAGACCAAGGTTGACGAGCTCTCCCGCTCCAACAACGACATGAAGAACCTGCTGAACAGTACGAACATTGCCACACTGTTCTTGGATAGCGCACTGCACGTGCGCCGCTTCACCACGCCCACGGTTCGAATCATCAAGCTCATTGCCGCGGATGCGGGTCGCCCCATCACCGACATTGCCAGCGATTTGGAGTATCCGGATTTGGCCGAGGACGCGCGCGAGGTGCTGCGCACGCTGGTGTTCAGGGAGAAGCACGTGAAGACGCGGGATGATCGCTGGTTTTCGGTGCGCATCATGCCTTACCGCACCTTGGAAAACGTGATCGACGGCGTCGTGATCACCTTCAACGACTCCAGTGAATCGATGACGCTGGAACGAGAACTCAAGGAGTCCAGGAATGAGCTCAAGGAGGTCAAGAACGAGCTCAAGGGATCGACCCACATGTTGTCGACGCTGATCGAGCAGCTCGACGCAGGTGTCGTCGCGGTCAATCGTGGCCTCACCGTGACGCTGATCAATGGGCAAGCCGAGCGCCTGCTGAGGCGCGATCGCGCAGAGCTGGAGGGGAAGAATCTTTTCGAAGCCTTCCCCGATGGCGCCACGCTCGATCACAAGCTCGTCGATGCCCTGCGCAGGAGAACCGCACTTTCGTTCGAGACCGCGCTGGGCGGGCTTGCGGGAACGTACAAAGTACAGCTCCACCCTGACCCCGTGTCGGAGGGGCTGCTGTTGACGTTCGCTCCCGTAACCGATCAGCGGTGATTGCGCCGATACCATTGGAGGGGAGGGGAAATGAGAAAGCGTCGCGAGAGGAGATTGAAATCCACAGCCACCACACGGGCGGGATCACGGTCGACTTCAGCCAGAAGCTCACACTCCGCAGCGCCTCGCGTCCTGCCGCAGGCCCAACATGCCACCGACGCAGACGCAGCGGATGGCGCTCAATTGAGACAGCATGCGGAACGGCGTATGGAGCGGCGCAAAGGCCTTGGGCGCAGAATAGCGGATGAAGAGGACAAGGCCCGCCTCGTGCACGACCTGGAAGTGCACCAGATCGAGCTTGAGATCCAGAACGAGGAGCTCAAAGCCGCTCGGCTGGAAATCGAGCTCTCCCTCCAACGCTACACCGAGTTGTTCTATTTCGCCCCCATGGGCTACGCCACGCTCACCCTGGAAGGCAGAATCAGCAGCATCAACCTGTGGGGCGCTAAGCTGCTGGGCAAAGAGCGCACCCGTCTGTCGGGTACCTTGCTGTCCATGCATTTGAAAGTCGAAGATCGCACGCGTTTCGACCTGTTTTTGGATCGCATCGCCACCAGTGAGGAAAGGGAGCGCTGCCACGTTGCGGTGCGCTCTCCCGCCGGTGACCTCACTCACCTGCGGGTGACGGCTGCGGCGCTGGTGGGAGGAGAAGCGCCGATTCTGCTGTCCTTCGAAGATATCACCGAGCTGGTGCACAACGAGGGCGCCCTGCGGGATGCCGCCCAGCGCAAGGACGAGTTCTTGGCGGTCTTGGCGCACGAGCTGCGCAATCCGCTCGCGCCCATTCGCATCAGCCTCTCTGTATTGGGGCACAGTGGTGCGGGGGCAGAGCAAAAGCGCAAAGCGCAGCAGGTGATCGATCGTCAAGTCGCCCACATGACCCGCCTGATCGACGATCTGCTCGACGTCAACCGTATCGCTCAAGGGAAAATTCGCCTGCAATGTTCCCGTGTCGAGCTGGGCGAGATCGTGCGCCGGACGCTGGAGGATTACCGTCAGAGCTTCGAACAGAGCGGCATCAAGCTGGATCAAGCCATCGAGCCCGGCCTACACGAGATGTTTGCGGATGGCGCAAGGCTGGTGCAAGCGCTCAGCAATCTGCTGACCAATGCGGAGAAATTCACGCCCCGCGGTGGGACCGTGACCGTTAGCCTGCGACGAGAAGGGGAGTCGGTGGTGGTCGGCGTCCGCGACACAGGTATCGGCATCGAGCCTCACCTGCTCAAGCATGTTCTCGATCCGTTCGTGCAAGCCCCTCAGGGCATGGATCGCTCGCGTGGGGGGCTGGGGTTGGGTTTGGCGATGGTGCGGGGCATCGTGGGATTGCATCAAGGCCGCGTGGCTGTGTACAGCGCGGGGCTGAACAAGGGCACGCTGGTGAATCTGTTCCTTCCGCTATCGGGCACTCGGCTCGCTATCGCGGAGGAGACCAAGGCGCCTGCCCCGCCGACGCCCCGCACGGCGGCTGCCGAACCGCGGCGAGTGCTGGTGATCGACGACAATCTGGATACGGCAGACAGTCTGCGCGAGGTGCTCGAGCTTGACGGACACCAAGTGCAGGTGGCCTACGACGGTGAAGCTGGGCTGGCTCTGGCGCGCACCTTTCATCCAGAGGTGGTGCTGTGCGATCTGGGTCTACCCGGAATGGATGGTTATGCCGTGGCTCAGGCCTTGCGCGCCGATCAGACGTTGGGTCGCGCGCTGCTGATCGCGGTCAGCGGCTACCGCCGCCCCGAAGACATGGAGCGAGCCTTTCGCGTTGGGTTCGACCAACACCTGGCCAAGCCACCTCGCATCGAGGAGCTTGAGCACCTGATCCAACACGGCGTCCCTAAGTCTCCCGATCCGACTGCTGAGGAAGGCCAGCTCTTGCATTGAGTCGCGCCCTCTCCCAACCCTCTCCCGGGTTGATTTGATCGACTCCCCGCCGCCGGTGGTCGTCAAGAAGTTGGGCGCGCTAAGTCGGTTCGTGCGGCGCGGCGGTTGCGTGGTTTCTGCTCATCGCGAGTCGAAAATCAACCCCGGAGAGGGGGGGCCCACGGAGTCTTGTGCCCATTCATGACGTATGTCACAATGTATGGCATGCACCGAACGACGATTTACCTCCCCGAGAGCCTGCGAGCCGACCTCGCCAACACGGCCAAGCGCTTGAAAATGAGCGAAGCAACATTGGTGCGTCAGGCGTTGGAGCGACACCTGGCACAGGTGGCGGTGCCAGCACCACGTCTGCCGTTATTTGAAAGTGGCAAGCGTGGCCTGGCCGAGCGTGCGGATGCGGCGTTGAAGGGATTTGGTGAGCGTTGATTCTACTCGACACCAGCGGTCTACTGAGCGCACTCGATTCGAGTCAGAAGCAGCACCAGCAGTGTCGGCAGGCACTGATCAAGGCACGCCCCCCGTTCTTGCTCTCGCCGTTTGTATTGGCGGAGATCGACTACTTGCTGGCGACACGCGTTGGGGTCAACGAGGAGCTAGCGTTCTTGGAGGAGGTCGCGAACGGTGCGTATCAGCTTGAGCCTTTTGCCGCTGCAGATGTTTCGCAGGCGCGCGCAATTGTCGATCAGTATCGCAATTTGGAGATTGGCGTTGCGGATGCATCACTTGTCGTGCTGAGCACCCGTCACAATCTTGTGGACGTACTGACCTTGGACGAACGACATTTTCGTGCGTTGCGCGCGGCAGGTGGCAAGAGGTTCAGGATTATCCCAACCGATCAGAAACGGTGAACTACCTGCCGCTTTTGCGGCCAACGGGCGCTGCGGTTACCCCTTCGTTGCGTGACGCGTCACACCCGAGGCGAATGAGATTTCAGACGGTCAAGCCGGCAAGGGGGCCCATGCCCATTTCGCCGAATGTCGTCACATTGGGCACGCCGAAGGCTTGGGCGATGGAGACGAACAAATTACCGAACCACTCGCCCCCGGCGTACGTCAGCTGCCGCCCCATGGTGAAGCCCGCGCCGCCGCCTGCGAGCATCACGGGCATGTCGTCGTGATTGTGGGCGTCGCCATCGGAGATATCGCTGGATAGGAAGATCAGCGTGTTATCCAGCACGGTGCGCCCGTCGACATCCGGCATTGCCGCTAAGCGCTGCAGGAATTCCGCAAAGCGGTTGTGCTCCCATTGTCCAATGATTTGCAACTTGGCGATGTTGTCGGCCATGCCGTTGTGGTGCGAGATGTCGTGATGGCCGCCTGCCGCCCCAATGAAGGCGTAGTTGCGCGCGCTGGTCATGTTGCCCCACATGAAGCTCATCACGCGGGTTGAATCGCATTGCAGCCCAATCGCCATCAAGTCGTGGGCGATGTTGATAGCGCCTAAATGGTCGCCGCTAATTTGGCCGCCGTTATTGGACACGCCGAAGGAGTCGACGCGCATCGGCGGGGTGCAAGCGCCCGCGCCGCCGCCGTTCATTGCCAAATTCGCGATGCGCTGCTCCACCTCGCGGATCGAATTGGTGTACTCGTCCAGGCGCGGCTTATCCTGCGAACTCAATTTCACCTGCAGTGCGGTCGACTGATCCAGCACCAAGTCCAAAACGCTCGTATCGAGTGCCGCGCGCTTCTTTGCAGCGTCGTTGCTGGCGCTGGGATCTAGCCCGGCGAACAATTGATCGAAGGCTTCACCGGGCGACTCCAAACGGGGAATGTTGTTGCCCTGCATGTCGAAGGTGATGTGATTGCCCACGGCGCACGGATAGCCGCTGTCGCAATAATCGCCCTGCCAAAAGGGAGGCTCGCCACCGAGCACGAAATACGGTCGCAGGGTTGCGTTGCCATACGAATTGGCGATCAAGTAGTC